>JAMNXK010000118.1 GCA_023653245.1 Tagaea sp. | reverse complement strand
GGTTTGACGATCCCGGCGAACGGGGATATAGAACCCGCCGCTTGGCTTACGGGCCCGGCGTGCCGATCCCATTGCTGGGGGATCGTCTAACGGTAGGACCCCAGACTCTGACTCTGGTTGTCTAGGTTCGAATCCTAGTCCCCCAGCCATTCGGCCGCGCGCGACCAGCGCAAGCCCTCGGGCGGCGCCATCTCCGCCCTTCGCCGATCGAAGAACTCGCGCACCGGCCTCGGCACCTCGCGCCAATCCGTCGCACGCGAGAACAGTCGCCACGTCTTGCCTTCGTCGGTCAGCAAGGCGGCATGGACCGAGCCGCGCGCGCAGACCGCCAGCAACGCCTCTTGCGCGCCACCCGAATGCGCCGCCAGGCCCGCGACCACCACGCAGCCGTCGACGAACTCGATCGGCACGCGGACGGCGAGATTGGTCAACAGCGTGACGAAGTGCGGCCCCAACGACGCCCTTATGATCGGCCCCACGGTCGGATCGGCCAGCACGGCCGGCGCGTCGTAGGTCCCGACATGGCGCACGAGATGGCCGAAGGGGCCGCGTTCGGAACCGAGTTCGTTCGGGTCGCGCCGACGGACGATGTTCTCGACCGTCTCGGTCGCGCCCCAACCGTCCCCATCGGCGCGATGGATCACGGCGATCAGATCGGAGCGGCCCTCGATCAAATCGGGCAGTCGCTGGCCTTCGCGCCAGGCGAGATTGAAGCCCGAAACGCATAGGCCGTCGATCAGCGTCGGGCGCCCGCCGCGCGCGGCGCGTGGCCCGTAGATCCGCGGATCCATGGTGCCGCAATTGCCCAACATCGGCAGACGCACGAACAGCAAATCCCCACCCTCGGGCAGCTTCACCACCGCCGCGCGGGCGCGGGCGCGCCAATCCACACCGCCCGGCTCGGGCGCCGGAAAGGACTCGTTCGCCCAAGCGCGCGCCAAAGCGCGATCCGCCGGGGTCAGCGCACCGAGGGTCTGCCAAGGGACGCGCTCTCCCGGCAGATCCGCGCGCGCCGGGCCGATACAGAAGACGCAGGCGAAAAGGAAAGCGACGAGCGCCGGAAACGATCCTTTCATGTCGCCATTCTAAGCGGTAACGGCATTCGAGCACCACAACGTCGGCAGGCGCGCGCGCGCGTTCATTTTTTACTCGATTTGAAACAATCGTCTGCTACTATTCGACATAGAGTTCGTCTTTATGCCGGGGGGCATCCATGACCGATCGCGAACCGACCACGATCCGCCGTCGCGCGTTTTTGAACGGGCTTTTGACGACGACCGCCCTCGTGGCAAGCGGACCCGCCTGGGCGCAGCATGCGCACGGCACGCAAGGTGCGCCGGTCCGGGCCCTGACCACGCCGCGCACGGCCGCGGCGCCGGCAATCGTGACGCCGGCGCAAGGCCCCGCGCTCGTCAATCCGCCGGTCATCGCGCCGGCCGGCAACGGAAGTTTCGGGCTCACCGCTCAGATGGTCCAAACCAATATGGTTACGGGTACGGGCCAAAGCGCGATCGCGCAGCCGGTCTATCTCAGGGCCTTCGTCGATTCCAACAACCTCCCGGCGGCGAACGCCCCGATCGTCCCGCCGACGATCGCGATCGCCAATAACGGCCAAGCGCAGAACGTGTCGGTCGTGCTGACCAACAATCTTCCCGCCGAACCCGTGCCCGAGGCGGCGGGCGCCATCACGCAAGCGGCGGTCCCCACCAACCCGCACGGCTTCAACACGATCAATCTCCATACGCACGGCTTGCACGTCTCGCCGCTGCAGGACAACGTCTACATCGAGCTGCAGCCCGCCGCCAACGGCCCGAGCGCGGCCTGCACGCCGAGCGCCGCCACGCCGGTCTGGGCCTGCAACGGCACCTATACGTACGGCTACACT
This sequence comes from Tagaea sp., assembly GCA_023653245.1. The sequence goes on along the minus strand of JAMNXK010000118.1, from coordinate 4,807 downwards.
TTCGGCCAAACGCAAGGTGGCGGCACGACCCAGATTCCGGCGGGGACCTACTGGTATCACCCGCACAAGCACGGCTCGGTCGGCGCGCAAGTGGCGAGCGGCATGGCCGGCGCCTTCATCGTCCGGGGCGATCTCGACGCGATTTCCAACATGCCTCCCCAGCAACAGGAGAGCGTGCTGGTCGTTCAACTCATCCCCTATACGGCCGGCCCCACGCCCGGCTCGCCCAGCGTGGTCGATCCGGTCAATTTCTACGGCATCAACGCCACCACGCCCGCCCCGACGGCGAATTTGCAGATGAGCGTCAACGGTCAGATCAATCCGACCATCGCCATGCAGTACGGCCAGATCCAACGCTGGCGCGTCGTCAACGCGACGGCCGAGCAGTTCTTCTATCTGCAAGTGGCGCAAGGCGGCACGCCGGTCGCATCGCCGGCGCTCTTCGCGATCGCCGTCGATGGCGTGCCGCTGACGAACTCGCCGACGACGGGGATCCCGGTTCCGTTTCCGCTCGGCGCGCCGAGTTCCTCGCCCGCGAATCTCGCCCAAGCGGCCCTCAACGAAATCGCCATCCTGGCGCCGGGTCAGCGCCTCGATCTGCTGGTTCAGGCGCCGACATCGGGGACGAACGGTGCGACCTTCAATGTGAACGCCATGCAATGGACCGCCGGCGGTGTGCCGCCGATCGCCACGCCCAACCAAACCATCGCGACGATTGCGATCAGTGGCACGGCGCAGACGGCCGCGACGCTTCCCGCGGCGAGCGCCTTCGGCGCGAACTCGCTCATCCGCCCGCCCTTGACCGGCACCGTCCCGACGGCGCCGACTCAATCGATCCAATTCGGATTCATCAACGGCGCGGCCGGTGGCTTGGTCAACAATCCCACCGCGACGCCGCCCAATCCGCCGACGCCCTTCACGCCGGCGACGTCCTTCGCGTTGCCGCAACCGCCCTCGCCGGCCCCCTTACCTGCGCAGTTGCAACTCAAGCTGAACGCGGTCGATCTCTGGCAAGTGTCGAGCGACCCGGTCAACGGCTTCGGGCCGCATGCGTTCCATATCCATATCAACTCGTTCATGATCACGCAGCGCTACGGGATCAATCTTGCGCCGGCCATGATTTGGCGCGACACGGTCAGGATCGAACAAGGGCCCACGACGGGGCCCGCGCCGACGGTCCAGTTCGTGTCCCAACAAGTCGACTACACCGGCGATTTCGTGATGCACTGCCACGTGCTGGAGCACGAAGACGCGGGCATGATGTGGAGCGTGAATATCTCGTAGTCGGTTAACTTCGATATCGCGTCCGACAAGATTTACCGCCGGGGTTGAAACTCGGGTTTGCGCGTCTCACGTCTTTGGGATGCGCAAACCCGATCACATCACGTTGATCGTTCACGAACGATACTCCGATACCGCGCCCGAGCTGGATTCCGGCGTCTTGGCGGCGATGCTGTCCAAGACGCCGATCCGCCGGCGTGCGGCCGATGGCGGCGTGACCTGGATCTACGCCCTCGACGAGAGCGATCCGGCGCTCGCGCGGTAACGTACCGGATGGACTATGGTGAACGGCAACCAGCCGCGTTGCCGTCGCCAGGGGGTCCGTTCATGCCGCAAATCGTTCTCGACTTTCGCGCCAAATTCGCCGCTTTCGACGCCGCCGCGCGCGCCGCACTTTCCGCCATCGCGCCCGCGCTGACGCCGGAGATCGAGCGCATATTGCGGATCGCCTATGCGGGTGCCGGCATCAAGGATGGACCGGACCTCGACCGCGCGCTGGCGCTGCAAAAACCGCATTACGCCCGGCTGCTCGCCGGCCAATTCGACGCGGAGTACGAAGCGCTGGTCGGCAAGCTCCAGGCCGAGCACGCGACGCTCGGCCTGACGATGGAGAACTACTTCGTCGGCTTCGCCTTCATCCTCAACGAAATGACCGCGGTGGTCTGGCGCAAGGCCGGGCGCGACCGCGACGCGGCGCTGGCCGGTCTGCAAGCGCTCAACCGCGCGGTCTTTCTGGAGATGGACTTCACCCTCGCCCACCATATCGCGGGCATCGAAGCGCGCGAGCGCGCGGCGCGCGAAGACCTGTCGCGCGGGCTCGAAGCCGACGTGCGCGCGAATTCGGCCGAGATCGCGCGCGCCAGCGATCGCTTGCAGAACGCCGCGCGCGACCTTGCGGCCGCCGCCGCGGACACGCGCGATCAAGCCGCGCGCAGCGGCGAGCGCGCGCGCGGGGCGGAAACCGGTGCCAACGGCGTCGCGTCGGCGACCGGGGACATCGAAGCGGCGATCGGGGAGATCGGCGGGCTCGCGCGCTCCTCGACGTCCCTCGCCGAGCGCGGTGCGGGCGAAGCCAAACGCGCCGAAACCACGGTCGGCGGACTCGCAGGCGCCGCCGAAAGCATCGGCAAGGCGATCAAGCTGATCGGCGACATCGCGCGCCAGACCAACCTGCTGGCGCTGAACGCCACGATCGAAGCCGCGCGCGCCGGCGAAGCGGGCAAGGGCTTTTCGGTCGTCGCCGGCGAGGTCAAGAACCTCGCCAACCAAACCCGCGCCGCCGCCGACGAGATCACCCTCCAAGTGACGGCGATCCAGAACGCGACCAAGGCGACCGTCGGCGCCATCGGTGCCGTCGACGGGACGATCGGCGAGATCAACGCGCTCGCAGGCCAGGTCGCCGACGCCGTGCGCCGCCAGGCCAATGCGACCGCCGCGATCGCCACCAGTGCCCGCGACGCCGCCGAGGGCGCGCGCTCGGCCGCCGATGCCGCCGGCACGGTCGGCGCGTCCGCCGGCAAGACGGCCGAGATTTCGGGCGCGGTTGGCAATTCCGCCGCCACCATCGCCCAAGCCTCCGAAAAGCTCGAAGGCGGCATCGCCAAATTCATCGACGGCCTGCGCCGGACCTGACGAAGTCCTCAACCGCCGCGCGCCGCCAAATCGGCGAGCGTGCGCCTCGCCCATCGCGACAGGAGGTCCCGCTCGCTGCGCGCGTGCCAGACGGCCGCCATCACGAAGCTCGGCGCGGCGAAGGGCAGTTTCCGCGCGACGATTCCGGGCGCGAAGAGCGTGGCGAGCCGCGCCGGGATGGTCGCCAACCAGTCCGTCGCGGCCAGCAATTGAGGGACCACCAGAAAGCCGCCCACCGTCAGCGCGATCCGCCGCTGGCGGCCCATTTCCGCCAAGGTCTTGTCGATGGCGCTCGCCAACGGGCGCGCGCCGGGCACGACGCTCAGATGCGCCGCCGCGCAATAGCGATCGAGGGTCAATGTTTTCACCGGATGCCCCGCGCGCGCGGCACAGACGAAACTCTCCTCGAACAAGGCGAGGGATCGCAGTTCCGGCCACGCGTCCACCCGCGGAACGATGGCAAGGTCGATCCGACGCCGCTCCAACTGTTCCCGCAGATTGTCCCAATCCAGCGCCTTGAACTCGAGCGCGATGCCCGGCGCCGCCGCCGAGAGCCCCGTGGCGAAACGCGACAGAAGAACCGCCTGCGAGTAATCCGAGGCCGCGACGACCAAGCGGCCTTTCGCCGTGACGGGATCGAATTTCGGCGCGGGCGCGGACAGCGATCGAACCGTCTCACGGAGGCGGACGATATCCGGCAGGAGTCGTTCCGCGCGCAATGTCGGCACCATTTGACGGCCGGCCTTCGCGAACAAGGGATCGCCGAAGCGGCGGCGCAAACGCGCCAGCGTCGCGCTCATCGCGGGCTGGCTCACCTTGAGCCGCTTCGCGGCGGCGCTGACGCTTCCTTCGTCGAAGAGCGCGAGAAACCCTTCGATCTCGGCGGCCGTCGGCACATCCATAACTCCGGCTTTATAGCCCGAATAGCGCCCATGCGTCTTTTGTTATTGCCAGGGAGATTCGAATCTTCCCCCCTCGGCGCGCCGATCCGCCGCGCCCAAATCGAGAGAGGTCATCCATGTCGCGACCAGTCCTTCTTGCCACCGCGGCGATCGCCGCGAGCCTCGCCGTGCCGGCCCAAGCCCAAGAGATCGGCGGCGCCGAAATCGAAAGGCTCGTGCGCGGCAACACGGCGATCTTCGACGTCTACGACAATCCGGCGACGGGCGCCGGCGCGACGCCCTACTATTTCGGCGCCGACGGCCGGGCCGTCATCCGGCTGCCGAACGGGCGCGTGATGACGGGACCCTGGCGGATCGAGGGCAACGCCTATTGCACCGACTGGGATGTCGGCCCCCGGAATTCCTGCTCGAAGCTCGTCCGATCGGCCGACGGAAAGATCGAAGCCGTCAACCCCGCCGACGGCAAGCCGCGCTCGCGTTTGCGCGAGATCAAGCCCGGCAATTCCGAGAGACTCTGATCGCGTCGTCCCGATCCCGTCGCGGGCGTGCCCGCGATGGGACCGGATACGACGAAAAACCCGCTTGCGTCCCTGCCGTCAATTTTTTATAAATTATGAATGCGGATCGCCCGGCTGACGGCCCATCCTTTGGAAGCAAGCTTCGCGCGGCTTTATGGCGGCGCCGATAAGGTACCGCCCTCGGTGCTGCGCCCGGCGGCGCATTTCCAGACCATCCCGCGCGCCGGGCAATACGCGACGCTCGTGACGGTCGAGGATGGCGAAGGGCATGTGGGTGTGGGCGAGTGCTTCGGCCTGCCCCACCCGTCGGCGACCGCCGATCTCGTCGCCCATGTCGCCGAGCCCGCTTTGCGCGGCGCGGAAGTCGACGATCCGGCGATGGCGCTGCGCGATCTCACGCGCTACTTCGCCGCCCTCGGCCATGTCGCGGGGCCGGCGATGGAAGCGCTCGCGGGCATCGACATCGCGCTATGG
>JAMNXK010000005.1 GCA_023653245.1 Tagaea sp. | reverse complement strand
GCGAGGCGTTCCAGCGGCTGCTGGTCGAGAATGGCATCGAATGCTCGATGAGCCGCGCGGGCGACGTCTGGGACAATGCGGCGATGGAGAGCTTCTTCTCGTCGCTGAAGGTCGAGCGGGTTGACCGCAAGGTCTATCGCACGCGCGACGAGGCCAGAGCCGACGTGTTCGACTACATCGAGCGCTTCTACAATCCGCGCCGGCGTCATTCGACGCTTGGATACGAGAGCCCTATGGCGTTCGAGGCGAAGATGCGGATAGCTTAACTACGTGTCCACAGAACTCGGGGCATCCCACGCGCACTTCGGGTGATCTCTTCCATCAGCGTCGCAATCCTTAAATCGAGATCCTCAATCTGCTCGACAAGCAACATCGCCACACCGATGACTTGCTTTGGCAGCGCGCAGTCTGGATCGCGTACGATGATTATCAGCTTCTCGATATGCACAGCACCTGTCGGTACCGTTACGCCGAACTCGGCCAGGTGCCCTCGAAGAGCGTTGATTGTCTGGGTTCGCTGACGAACGAGGAGATCACGAGCGCGAAAAGTCATGCCCGCAGCCTGCTGACTTTCGCTTTTGACCGCGACGAACCGCATCGTCGGCCGGAGCGCTGCCTCGGCGATCGCCTCCGCATCCGCAGCGTCGCTCTTCTGCCGCTTCACAAAGGGCTTAACGTAGATCGGTGCGATCAACCGAACCTCATGTCCGAGCTTGGCGATCTCGCGGCCCCAATAGTGGCTGCTTGCGCACGCTTCCATCGCCACGACGCAAGCGCCCATCTCGCCAAAAAATCCAAGAATCGTGTTACGGCGAAGCTGCTTACGAAAGACCACACCGCCATCGGCGCTCGCGCCGTGGACTTGGAAAACATTCTTTGCCAAATCCAGTCCGACAATGGTTACCTCTCCCATGGACGCCTCCCTTGTTGTGACCTCTACGCCACAACCTTGGCACACCAGATGCCGTCGGGGGGCGTCCACCCCATCGCTTACAGATGGCTCTAACTTTGCACGAACAGGACGACAGCGAACGCCGGCGATCATATGCGCCTCGTCATCCGGCCGGCAAAGGGATATCCGGCATCGCGGCGGAGCGGGAGCCCGGCAGCGGCGGATTGGAGATACCGCGATACGTCGCCACCAGCGAGAACTTCACCGCGTCGGTGATATTGGGGCCCGCCGCGTGGAGCGTCCGGCAGTGGAAGAAGACCGTATCCCCGGGTTCGAGCTCGACCGGAACGGCGGTCTTCGCCAACTCCCGCCCCGCCGGAACGTCCAATCGCAGGAACTTCCGATCGTCGAAGAGCGTATCGGGCAGATCGAGCGCGTGGGACGCCGGGATGAAGGACAACGCTCCGTTCGCCCCCGTTTCCGGACCGAGCGCCAGCCACATCGAGACCAACCCGGGAAAACCGAACGACCAGTATCGGATGTCCCGATGCCAGTTCGTCCGGCTGCCATGACGCGGGTGCTTGGTCATGATGCAGTTGTGATGGGCTCGGGACATCAGAGCGTCCTCGCCAAGGATGTCCCGCATGGCCGTCGAAACCTGCGCACCGGTGAGCCAGTCGCGGAAGGCAGGTTGCCGGTCGGCGGCGTTCAAGAGGCGACGAATCGTGCCGCCGCCGGGCGCCGTCTTCGAATTGGGCGCGCCCGGATAACCGAGATCGGCTTCGAGTTCGACAGGGGCTCGAGCCGTCGCCAATTCGAGCAGCGCCGCTTCGCGCAAGGCCGTCACCGTGGATCTCGGGCAGAATCCCCGAGCGATCACAAATCCCGTTCCGATATAGGAGCCGAGCTCCGATGCGCTCAATCGCGACAAGTGCGTCTCCTATACCGTCCGATACTGGCCCATCATTCCGGCGTCCTCGTGCTCCAGGACGTGGCAATGAAACATGAAAGGATGCTCGGCCGTCGCGGGCTGACGGAACGACACGAGCAATTTGATCGGCCCCGAAGCGAGCACCGTGTCTTTCTCGCCAGCGAGATGCGCCGGCGGCGCTTGGCCGTCGATCTCGAGAACCCTGAACATCGCGCCATGGATGTGGAAAGGATGCGACATCATTTGCGGCGAGACGTTCCAGACCTCGTCCCCGCCCAATCGCGGTTCGAAATCGATCCGGCTTGGATCGAATGACCGGCCGTTGATTCCGAACGGACCCGCGTGCGCGCCGCCGTGTTCGGAGGTCGCGCGCGTCATCGAAGCACCCATGTCGAGAGATACGGTCCGGCGCACGAGTTCGGGCCGGACGTGGACCGGATCGAGCGTACGAAGCCGATCCGGCAGACGGCCGTTGGCCGGCAGCGACCGATCCACTTCGAAGCGCAGCAACGGACCGCTACCCCGCCCCATGACACGGTCCGAGATCGGAAGTCGTCCGGCGAGCGCCGCGGCCAGATCCGAACCCGTTTCCAGCCGCGCCCCCGCCCCGGACGAGAAGTCCACGACGACTTCAAAGCGTTCGCCGGGTGCGATGACAAGGCTCCGAAGCTGCGCGGGCGCCCGAAGATAGCCGCCATCCGTGGCGATCGCGGCGAAGGGACGGCCATCGTCGAACGCGAGATCGAAATTCCTGGCGTTCGCGGCGTTCAAAATCCGCAACCGGACAAGGCCGGCCGGGACCCGCGCCACGGGGTCGACGACCCCGTTCACTACGAAAACCGCGCCGCGCATGCCCATCATCATCGCCGGGCCGCGATTAAAATAGACGAGCCGACCTTCGGGGTCGAAGGAACGATCCTGGAGGATCAATGGCAAATCGTCGATGCCGTACGCTGCGGGCAACCCGAGGCGCCGCGAGTCGGCATCCTCCACGATGACGAGGCCCGCAAGTCCTGAGTAAACCTGCCTTCCCGTCGCCCCGTGCGGATGCGCATGGTACCAAGCGGTCGCCGCCGGCTGCGCCACGCGGAACCTCGTCCGCCATATTGCTCCTGGCGCCACGGGATGATGGGGTGACCCGTCGGCGGCGGCCGGGATCAGCAATCCGTGAAAGTGCGTCGATGTCGGCTCGTCGAGCAGGTTCCGAATCTCGATATCGGCGGAGCGCCCGTTGCGGAAGAGCAGCGTGGGTCCGAGATAGGTCGACGAGTAGCCCAATGTCGGCGACGGCTTTAAAGCGCCGAACGCGTGGGAGGCAACGGCCGCTTCCAGCCGGATGGGTCCGGCGGCAGAATCGACCAATCGCGGAATCGGCAACGCGCGCGCTTGCGCGCGGGCGCGCGGCACGATGCCGGACAGCATCGCGGCGCTCGCCGACCCCGCTAGGAAGCGGCGACGCCCCAGCCGGTCGATGGAGCCCGCCCCCATATGGCGCCTACCCGGTCACTTGGCGATCTCGATCACATAGAACACGCCGTCGGTGCGTTCGGCGATGAACCGGACCTTGTCGCCCACTTTCAGATCGCGCATCACGGCCCGATCGCGAGCCGTGAACACCATCGTCATCCCGGGCATGTCCAGTTCCGGCAAGGGGCCGTGGCGGAGCGTGACCTTGCCATCGGCGTCGTTGACGCGGCGGACCTCGCCCTCGATCCAGTCCGTCGTTTGGGCATTGGCGACGCCGGCCACGACCAACGCCATGGCAACGACACAGAACGCGGCCGCCCGACGGAGCCAAGCTTTCCGGATCATTTGCGGCATCATCGGCGGACGCTCAGCGTACCCACCATGCCCGCCTCGAAGTGGCCGGGCTTCAGGCAACCGAACTTGAAGGTTCCAGCGCTGGTGAACCGCCAGACGATCTCACCGGTCTTGCCCGGCTGAACGGTGACGGCATTGGGCTCGTCGTCATGCTCCATGCCGGGATTTTCTTGCATGACCTTCGCGTGTTCGACCAATTCCTGTTCGGTGCCGAGCATCATCTCGTGCGGCAATTCGCCGATGTTCTTGACCACGAAGCGGATCGTTTCGCCGGGACGGACGGAAACTCGGTCTGGAAGGAAACGCATCTGGTCGTTCATTCGGACTTCGACCGTCCGGGTGACGCGCTTCGGATCACCGGGCTCTCCGAGAGCGGACTTCCCATGCCCGCCACTGTGACCAGGGGAAGCGACAGCCATCGAAGCGCCGGCCAGGGCCAGAACCAAAAGGGACGCGAGCAACTCGTTCTTCATACCAAACTCCTTCGTGGGGGAATGAGAGGGTCAGCCTTTCCACTCGTAGGCGACGGTGCCGGGCGGGTGCTGGTACCAACCCGGGTCCTTGTAGTCGCCGCGCGCCAGGCCTTCGCGCACCTTGACCACGGAGAACATTCCGCCCATCTCGAGCGGCCCGAAAGGTCCGCGGCCGGTCATCATCGGCAGCGTGTTGTCCGGGATCGGCATCTCCATTTCCTGCATGTCGGCCATCCCGCGCTCCCCCATGACCATGTAGTCGGGGACGACGCGCGTAATCTGGTGCACGACGTCGCGATGGTCGACGCCGATCATCGTGGGCACGTTGTGGCCCATCGGGTTCATCGTATGGTGCGATTTGTGGCAGTGGATGGCCCAATCGCCGGGCTCATCCGCCACGAATTCGATAGCGCGCATTTGCCCGACGCCGATATCGGCACTGACTTCCGGCCAACGTGCGCTCGGCGGAACCCAGCCGCCGTCGGTTCCCGTCACCACGAAATCGTATCCGTGCAAATGGATCGGGTGATTGGTCATGGTGAGATTACCGACGCGGATGCGGACGCGATCCCCCTTCCGCACCACGAGAGGATCGATCCCCGGAAACGCGCGGCTATTCCAGCTCCATATGTTGAAATCGAGCATCGTCGAGTTCTTCGGCGTCTTCGCGCCGGGCTCGATGTCGTAGGCGTTCAGGATGAAGACGAAGTCCCTATCGACGGCGTGGAGCGTCGGATTGCGGGGATGGACGACGAAGAACCCCATCATTCCCATCGACATCTGGACCATCTCGTCGGCGTGCGGGTGATACATGAAGGTCCCGCTCTTCTTCATCACGAACTCGTAGACGAAGGTCTTGCCCACAGGGATATGGGGTTGGGTCAATCCACCCACGCCGTCCATTCCGCAGGGAAGCAGAATTCCGTGCCAGTGGATCGTCGTATGCTCGGGCAGCTTGTTCGTCACGAAAATCCGGACTTTGTCCCCTTCGACACACTCGATCGTGGGTCCGGGACTCTGGCCGTTATAGCCCCATAGATTGGCGGTCATTCCCGGCGCGATCTCGCGGACGACCGGCTCGGCGGTCAGATGGAACTCCTTCCACCCGTCGCGCATACGCCACGGCAAGGTCCAGCCGTTCAGCGTGACAACGGGGTTGTAGGGCCGGCCGGAAGCCGGCGCCGAGGGAAAGATCGTCGCGGACGACGACTGCGTCACCGCCTCCGGGATCGACGCAAGACTGGCCTTGGACACGAGACCCATTCCAGCCACGCCTGCGGCCGAAGCCGCGAGAAAATTACGCCGAGAAAACATCCGAAACTCCCAAGTGAACACCCAACGTCAAGACCGGATTCAGTGACCCGGCGCGGCGGCGCCGCCCCCCGGTACGGACGCGGCGGGCATGGCGCCCGCATAGCCGCCGCCGATCAGCGCGCCGCGCCTGTCGGCGTCCGCGATCCAAAAGTCGCGTAAAGCTTCCGTCGCCGCGACCTCCACCGCCGTCCGCTGACGCGCATCCGCCAGCAGTTCGAAAACGCTTTGCAGCATGCCGTTGTAGCGAAGAACGCTCTCGTCCATGATTCGCGTCTGCAAGGGCAGCATGTGAGTCGAGTAGTGGCGCGCGATGTCGAAGGCGGTGCGGTAGGCGACGTAAGCTTCGCGGGCGTCCGCGCGGACATTGATCGACAGCCGCGACGCTTGGTTCACCAGCGCCATGAACCGCGCTTGCTTTGCGGCGCCGGCTTGAGCCGAGAGATCGAAGATCGGGACGCGAACCCGGCGCTCAGGCGCGCCGGCGCCGAGCGCGCGGCCGACCGGCATCTCGCGGAACTCGCTTACCGGTACGCTCGCCTTGTCGTACCCGTCGAGCTCGAACTCGCGGACCTCGGCGGCGATCTCGATCGTCAAGGCGCGTAGATCGTAACGTTGGGCGAGGGCCAGTGCTTCGGGATCGGCGATCGTCGGCAGCGCGTCCGGCAACCCGGGCAATGCGTCCGGCAGCCGATAGCGCGCGTCCTCGCCCCAAACGCCGAGGAGGCGCGTCAGACGATTCCGCGCGACCAGCGACGCTTGCCGCGCGCGCGCGGCTTGCACGCTGGCTTCGCCGAGCGCGGCGCTCTCCCGGAATTCGTTGAGGCGCGGCCAGTTTCCGACTCGGGCCATCCGGCGCCCCAACTCCGCCGCCGCCTCCGAGGCCATTTTCGCTCCATCGACGAGATTTGCGACTTGGTTGGCGCCGACCGCCGCCGCGTGGGCCTTGCGGACGTCGAGCGCAAGTCTGGCGATCTCGCCGGCCGCGGCGAGTTTGGCGGTCTCGAAATTCAAGGCTTCGACCTCGGACGACGAGCGGCGCAATTCACCCAACGCTCTCTCGACGAAGCGGAGTTCCACCGCGTCTTCCGGACCGGTCGCGTCGACCGCCGCGAGGATCGTCTCGGGCGTAATGCGCAGATCGAAGTAGATGCGATGCAAGTCGGGACTGGCGAGAAGCGCGATCCTGACCGCCGCATCCGCATCGACGGTGCCGGAAATCAGCGAAGACAAGCGCGATCGGATCGCCGGTACGTCCGGATATCCCGCCCGCGACTCGGCCGCGACTTGTCCTCGATCCGACATCGACGGCGCGACGCCGGACGGGCCGGTCGCGACGGCGCATCCCGCCACGAACGAGGCGGCGGAAGCCGCGACCAGAAGTCCTCTCAACGCACGAATACGCATGCCGGCGATCTCCAATGTGTCGAATTCAGCGGCGCGGGGCGGGTGGCCGCTCGCGGGCCTGGCCGACATGACCGCCAAGCCGCGCGGCCTCTTCGTTGGCCGCACGCCAGTCGAGTTCGCGCTCGTCCGCGACTGCGGGCGGCGGAACGAACGTCGAGCCTTCTCCGGTTTGGGGCCTCTGGCGAGGTTCCAGCAGCGGCGCGATGGCGTTGGGTGCGCTTTGCTGCGAACGCGGCGGCGTCTGCGCCGCGACGAAAGATGCGCCCGAAGCCGCCAAGGCGATGGCAACCAAACTTGAACCGACGACCCGCCTGGGACCACTTCGGAACTCGACTCTTCTCTTGCTCACCTGAACCCTCTCGGCATCATGAACGCCATGTAACTAAGCGCCGCATGTATCCGCCGTGTTTCCGCACCGAGGGGTTTACGTAACGAATTGTATCCGGCCAGCTATTGCGAGCGGCGTCGGTCGATCTGCGCGTAGCGCGATTTGATGTCATCCGGCCAGCGGCTGTGAATGAAGGCCAATACCGCCCAAATCTCGTCGTCCGACAATTGCCCTTCGAAAGCCGGCATGTCCGACCGATAGTTCGGACCGGCGAACCGACCGACGCCGTATTTCGTAAGCGCAAACAGGTCGGGCATCGGATGATGCCAAGTATGCCCCGTCGCGTCGTGCGGCGGCGCCGGAAGCCTCCCGTCCGGCTTGCGGACCCGCCAATCGGGTTGGCCTTCCAGATTCGCGCCATGGCACGAAGCGCAGAACTCCGCGTAAACCCGCTCGCCCTTGCCGATGGAGGCGGAGTCCGGCCGCAGCTCGGAAGAGCCATGAAGGAACGAGAAATACGCGCCCAGGCCGATCACCGCGACAAGAACTGCGATCGCTGCGGCCCATATCGGCGCCTTCACGCCGCGCCTCCGGCGGTCAGCGGCAAACGAACCGTCGCGCGCAATCCCCGGCCGTCGAGATTCTCAAGCGCTACCGACCCGCCATGCGAGCGTACGACGCCGCGAACCAACGCGAGCCCAAGACCCACTCCCCCGGTCGTGCGGCTTCGCGACGTCTCTAGACGAACGAACGGCTCGAACACGTCCTCCAGCCGTTCCCGTGGCACGCCGGGACCATCGTCGTCGATCGTCAGGACCGCTTCGTCGGTCAGCCGAACGAGCGACACGCGGGCGCGGTCGCCGTACTTCGTCGCGTTCTCGATCAAATTCACCAAAGCGCGCTTCAGCGCCACCGGCCGGCCTTCGATCGCGCACGGCACGCAGTCGAGCAAGACGACCTCATGCCCGAAGTCAGCCCATTCGTTCACCACGGTACGCACGAACGAAGCGAATTCGATGGGGCGCTTCGCCTCCGCGACGGCGTCGTCGCGGAAGAACGCCAAGGTGGAGTCGACCATCGCCTCCATCTCGACGATGTCGGCAACGATTTTCGCCTGCTGCTCTGCATCGTCCACCAGCTCCGCCCGAAGCCTCAGTCGCGTCAACGGAGTCCTAAGATCGTGCGAAACCGCCGCGAGCATCGTGGTTCGATCGGCCAAGAGCTTGCCGATTTTCCTTTGCATATCGTTGAACGTCCGCGCGGTCTGCGCCACTTCCGCCGGGCCGGATTCCGGAATCGGCGGCGCATGCACGTCCCTTCCGAGGCGATCGGCGGCCTCGGAGAACACGCGCAACGGCCGGATCGCGAGCCGGAGGAGCCAAATTCCGACCGGAACCACGGCCAACGCCATCAGGATGGTCGACAGCAGAGCGCTCTTCAGCCCGCCGCCCGGCGCGTGATAGACGCCGGAACTCGCGTTGACCCAGGTTCCGTCGGACAGCCGCATGGACACCATAAGCAGCCGCGGCTGGGCGGCCGAGTCGGGCGCCGCACCGGTGGCGACCCGGATATCGTCGACGCCGATTCCGGCCAGCCGCTCCGTCAGCCGCGCGGCGACGGAGCGCGCGTACTCGTCCTCGTCGGGAGTCTGGGCGATGGCGTTCTGCCGGTGCCAATGCGCCTCGATAGAGGCGCCGCCGATCGTATGCGCGATCGCTTCGCGCGCGTCCTCGGGCGCCGATTCCAGCAGATGCTTCATCGCCTCCAGCTTCTCAGCCAGCCGCTCCTCTTGCGACTCGGTCAGCCGCTCGACGAATTCGAAATGATAGAGGGCCATGCTCAGCGCATGGGACACCAGAACCGCCAGTACGAGCACGGCGATAGCGCGCGCGTAAAGGCTCGACAGTCGGCGCGGCCACCACCGGATCACGACACCGTCACTTTCGTCGAGAAGATGTATCCGATGCTCCGGACGGTCTTGATCAGTTTCGATTCCTTGGCGTCCTCGCCCATCTTCTGGCGCAATCGACTGACTTGAATGTCGATGCTGCGGTCGTAGGGGGAGCCCATCCGGCCGCGCGTCAGGTCCAAGAGCTGATCGCGCGAGAGCGTCCGTTGCGGATGCTCGGCGAACGCAACCAGCAGATCGAACTCGCCGCCAGTGAGGTCGACGAGTTCCCCCTTCGGCGACACCAGTTCGCGCTTAGTCAGGTCGATCTTCCAGCCGTCGAAGCCCAAGACGCTTCCGGTGCCGGCGCGCACGCCTTGTCCGCTGCGGCGCAAGACGGCCTTGATGCGCGCCAGCAGTTCCCGGGGATTGAACGGCTTGGCCAGATAGTCGTCGGCGCCCATTTCGAGACCGACGATCCGATCCGTCTCGTCGCCCATCGCGGTGAGCATGATGATCGGCGTGACCGACTTGGCCCGCAATTGCCGGCAGAGCGTCAAACCGTCCTCACCGGGCATCATCACATCGAGCACGATCAAGTCGATCCCGCCTTGCGCGAGCGTCGAGCGCATCCCCGCGCCATCGGCCACAGAGGTCACGCGAAATCCGCTCCGCGCGAGAAATCGCTTCAGCAAGTCGCGGATTTCCGAGTCGTCGTCGACGACGAGAATGTGGATCGAAGCGGTCATTTCGGCGGAAGCCTTCCCGAACGGATCTTTACCCGAATTCCGCGCTCACGTCGCTCGGGCCGAATCCATCAATCGGCGCATCGTTCGGACCGAGCCGCCAAGCCCGCCGAACACCGCCTCGCCGACCAGGAAGTGGCCGATATTGAGCTCCACCAGCTCCGGGATGGCCGCGACCGGACCGACATTGTCGAAATCGAGCCCGTGCCCCGCATGGCACTCCAGCCCCAAAGCGGCGGCGTATCGGGCGGAATCCCTGAGTCGGCCGAGTTCCTGCGCGACGACCGAACCGGTCGCGTGCGCGTAGGTTCCGGTGTGCAATTCCACCACGTGCGCGCCGACGCGTTTGGCGGCGTCCAACTGCCGCGGATCGGGGTCGATGAACAGGGAGATCCGGATCCCCGCCTCCCGAAGCCGCGCGATGAAGCTCGCCAGCGCCGATCCGCCCGCGGCGGCGTCCAGGCCGCCTTCCGTCGTGACCTCAGAGCGCCGCTCCGGCACCAGACAGCAGGCGTGGGGTCGGAGCTCCAGCGCGATTTCCAGCATCTCCGCCGTCGCGGCCATCTCGAAATTCAATGGCGCCGCGATCTCGTGGCGCAGACGGCGCATGTCGTCGTCGCGGATGTGGCGACGGTCCTCGCGCAGATGCGCGGTGATGCCGTCGGCGCCCGCCGCGAGGGCGATCTTTGCCGCCGCGACGGGATCGGGATGGATACCGCCGCGCGCGTTTCGGATCGTGGCGACGTGATCGACATTCACTCCTAACCTCAACATTCACGTTCTCCTTTGGCGCGGTTCTCGGCGATTTCGGCCGCCAGCCGGATCGCCGCGACGAGGCTGGACGGATCGGCGATCCCCCGCCCCGCGATATCCAACGCGGTCCCGTGATCGGGGGACGTCCGAACCACCGACAAGCCCAGCGTGACGTTCACCCCGCCATCGACATCGAGCGTCTTGAGGGGAATCAATGCCTGATCGTGATACATGCAGATCGCCGCGTCGTAGGTCCGGCGCGCCCTCGGCGTGAACATGGTGTCGGGTGGAAGCGGGCCGACGGCGTCGATACCTTCCTTCCGGAGGATCGCCACGGCCGGGGCGACGGTTCCCGAGTCTTCCTTGCCCATCGAGTCTTGTTCCCCGGCATGCGGATTGAGACCCGCCACGGCGAGTCTCGGCGACGCGACCGCGAATTCGCGCCGAAGCGCCTTGTCCACCGTCCGCGCTATAGCGACGATGGCCTCCGTCGTCAAATTCGCGATCGCGTCGCGAAGCGACACGTGGATGGTGACGGGAACGACCCGCAGCTCGGGGCATACCAGCATCATCACCGGCGCCGCGCTCCCGCCCGCGATCTCGCCCAAGTACTCGGTATGCCCGGGATGCCGGAAGCCGGCCGCGTAGAGGGTCGCCTTCTGGATTGGGCTCGTGACCACGGCGGCAGCCTCGCCGCGAACGCAGGCGGCGACGGCAAGATCGATGGAACGCAGCACCGCCCGCGCATTCGCCGGATTTGGGGCGCCCGGATCGGCCGCGACCGGAATTTCAATCGGCACGACCGGCAGCGCGTCGCGAAACGCCGCCGGCGCTTCGGAGATGCTCCCGATCACCCGAATCGCGATACGGCGGCCGATGCGCGCGCCCGTCGCGGCAAGCAGCGCGGGATCGCCGAACCACGCGAACGTGACGGGCCCCTCCCGGAGCCGGGACCAAGCATCGATGGCGATTTCGGGTCCGATTCCGGACGGCTCGCCCATGGTGAGCGCGAGCGTGGGCCCGCCGGGACCGTCCCGCGACATACCTGCATTCGTCATGACCGATATACGAATCGCGCCCGGCACCGTTGGCCTGCTCGCAACAAGGACATCATGCGAGGCGCCCGGGAAATCCCGCGTCGTCGAGCGCCCGCTGGATCTTCGGCATGTCCGCGACGCCGCGAATCTCGACCGTCCGTCGGGCTACGTCGGCGGCGATTTCGGCGGCGGGCGCGACGCTCTTGATCGCGCGCGTTACGCTCTTCACGCAGCCGCCGCAATGCATGTTCTCAACATTCAAAACTTTGGTCATCGGCCGGTCCTCCTCTTCGGTTGGTTCGCACGTCGTCAAAGGCCGTCCCAGAAACTTCGAGCGGATCGTGCGATCCACCGTTTCCTGGCCGCTCCTTCTTGGGGCTTCCGATCTCGGCAAGGTCAATAGGGACGGCGCATAGAAGTCCGCAAGTATAGACGCCGGAGCGGAATTGGCGGTCATGGGGAGAACCGTCTCAGCCGCGCCGCGTTCGCGATGACACTGACCGAGGACAACGCCATGGCCGCCGCCGCGACGATCGGCGAAAGCAGGATTCCGAACGCCGGGTAGAGAACCCCGGCGGCAACCGGAATTCCCGCCACGTTGTAGGCGAAGGCGAAGAAAAGATTCTGCCGGATGTTCCGCATCGTGGCGCGCGACAGCCTCCGCGCCCGGACGATGCCGGTCAAGTCGCCTTTCAACAACGTCACGCCCGCACTCTCCATGGCCACGTCGGTGCCCGTGCCCATCGCGATCCCGACGTCCGCCGCCGCCAAAGCGGGCGCATCGTTCACGCCGTCCCCGGCCATGGCGACGACGCCGCCCGCCGACTTGTAGTACCGGACGATTTCGCTCTTGCGCTCGGGAAGAACCTCGGCCTCGACGTCGTCGATCCCCAGTCGCGCCGCGACGGCCCGGGCTGTGGTGCGATTGTCGCCCGTGAGCATGACGATCCGCACGCCTTCCCGTCGCAACGTGGCGATGGCGTCGGGCGTCGTTTCCTTGATCGGATCGGCGATCGCCAGAGCCGCCGCCACTCGGCCGTCGATTCCGGCGAAGATCACGGTCGCCCCGTCGCGCCGCAGTTCCTCCGCGGCTTCCATCAACGGATCGGCCGCGATCCCCCGCTCGGCGAGGAACGCGGCGTTCCCCAGCACGACCGGGCGATCGTCGACCGTGCCGACGGCGCCCTTGCCGGTCGGCGAGTCGAAGCCCCTTACCGGCGCCAGGGCGATTCCCCTGGCTTCCGCCGCGCGAACGATCGCGTTCGCCAGCGGATGCTCGCTCGCCCGCTCCACGCTCGCGGCGAGCCGCAGAACGTCGAGTTCGCTGGCGCCGGGCGCCGTCACGATCGACGTGACCGATGGCTTGCCCTCGGTCAAAGTCCCCGTCTTGTCGACGACGATGGTATCGACGCGCTCCATGCGCTCCAGCGCTTCCGCGTTCTTGATCAGGACCCCGCTTTCGGCGCCGCGTCCGACGCCGACCATGATCGACATCGGCGTGGCGAGGCCGAGCGCGCAAGGGCAGGCAATGATCAGAACCGCCACGGCCGCGACCAGCCCCAGGGCGAAGCGGGGTTCCGGCCCATAGACATACCAAGCCGCGAACGCGGCCGCGGCGACGGCGATCACCGCCGGCACGAACCAAGCCGAAACCTGGTCGGCCAGCCGTTGGATCGGCGCGCGGCTACGCTGGGCTTGCGCGACCAAGTGGACGATCTGCGCCAGCATCGTGTCGCGGCCGATCTTCCGCGCTTCCACGATGAGCGCGCCGCTCCGGTTGACCGTGCCGCCGATCACTTTCGAAGCGAGATCCTTGGTCACCGGCATCGACTCGCCCGTGACCATCGATTCGTCGACCGCGCTGCGCCCCTCCACGACCGTGCCGTCGACGGGGACCTTCTCCCCGGGCCGGACCCGGAAACGATCGCCCACCGCGATTTCGTCGACCAGGACTTCGGTCTCGGACCCGTCCGGCGCGATCTTGCGCGCGGTCTTCGGCGCGAGATCGAGCAGCGCGCGAATGGCGCCGCTCGTCGTCTCGCGCGCCCGCAGCTCGAGAACCTGGCCGAGAAGGACCAGAACGGTGATCACCGATGCCGCCTCGAAATAGACCGCGACCGCGCCTTCGGAGCCGCGCAGGGCTTCGGGGAAAACGCCCGGCGCGAACGTGGCGACGAGGCTGTAGATCAACGCGATCCCGATACCCATCGCGATCAACGTGAACATATTCAGGCTGCGCAA
Organism: Tagaea sp.; assembly: GCA_023653245.1. The sequence continues at coordinate 23,546 of JAMNXK010000005.1, read as the reverse complement.
AGCGACCGACTGCCAGCCACGCGTCAAGAGCGGCCACCCTGCCCAAAGGACGACAGGCGTGCCGAACAGGGCTTGAAGGTAGTTGCCGTTCTGTTGCCCGAGCGTCTGGTGCAGGTTCGCGAGGTGTCCGCCCGCTTCGAGCAGAACCACCGGCACGGTCATCGCCGTGCCGATCCAAAAGCGCCGGGTGAAGTCCTTGAGTTCGAGGCTCGGACCTGCGCCACCGTCCGGAACCAGGGGTTCGAGCGCCATGCCGCAAATCGGGCAGCTTCCCGGACCGTCCCGGCGGACCTGCGGATGCATCGGGCATGTGTAGACCGCATGGACCGCCGCCGGTTGCGTGCTGCCGTCCTTCCGCGCCGGTGCGGTATATTTTGAGGGGTTGGAGTCGAACTTCGACTTGCATGAGAGCGAGCAAAAATAGCTCGTACGACCGTCGATCCAAGAACTGTGCTTTGCCGTCGCCGGATCGACCTTCATGCCGCAGACGGGATCGATCGCCGCATTCGGGACCGCGTGATGGCCGTGATCATGCCTGGCATGGTCGCCGTGTCCGCCAACCGCGGTTGTGTGATGTCGATGGCTGTCGTTTGGCATGGCTACTCTTCCCCGAAAAACGCAACTTGCCGGCGACGCCGGAACCGGCGTCCCGCGTCAGACCACCGAGGCGCCCCGCATGCGCAGCCACGGCCGGTGGCTGCCGTCCCGATTCCAAACGACAACGGCGTAAACCTCGGGTTCCCGGCCTTCGATCTCCATCCCGGGTGTCCCGATCGGCATCGCCGGCACCGCGAGTCCGGCGACTTCCGGCGTCCGCTCGGCGAGCATCCGCCGGATCGCCAATGCCGGCACGTGACCCTCGATCGCCAAGCCGTCCACGCGCGCCGCGTGGCAGGAAAGGAGATCGATCGGCGTGCCGAGCATCCGCCGGAACGGCGAAACGGAAGGGACCACCCGGTCCGCGACGGAGAAACCTTCCTTGCGAATATGCTCGACCCATCCCTCGCAACAACCGCAGTTCGGATCGCGCCAGACCTCCAACCGCAGAGTTTGCGCCCGGGCAGGCGCCGCCAGGACGACGCAGAGCCCGCCGGCGACGAACGCGCGTCGCCCGGTTCGCATGCCGCTCACCGCGAATTCACGCGCAACCATTCGCGCATCTCCGAGATCTCGCGCCGTTGTTCGCGGATGATGTCGGCCGCCCATTTGCGCGTCGTTTCGTTCTTTCCATGCCGGAGGACGATCTCCGCCATGTCGATCGCGCCCTGATGATGGGGGATCATGCCGCGCACGAAGTCGATATCGGCGTCGCCCGTGAAGGCGATCGCCATATCGCGATGCATGCGTTGCACGGCTTCGACGAACTCGCGCGTCGACGGCGCCGCGCCGGCCGGGGCGCTATGGTCGTGCGCGCCGCCCGAAGGCGCAGCACCCGTCATGCCCTCCATCATCGGCATCATTTGGCGCATCATCGGGCGCATGCGCTCCATCATCCGCGCCCGCTCCTCGGGCGAAGCGGAACCCATCCGCTCCATCATCGGCATCATGTCGCGCATCATGCGCATCATGTCGCCCATGTTTTCCATCATGGGCATGCCTTGCGGCGGCGCGCCGCGCGGTTGCGCGGGTGCCGCGCCCGGCGCCGGATGATCGGCGTGCGGCGGGGTCTGCGCCGGCGACTGCGCGGCCGCGATACCCGACGACACGGCCAGCGCAAGAGCGCCGGCCGCGACGGCCCGAACCATATTGTGGAGCTTCATGTTCCTTCCTCCAATTCGGCGGGATCGATCGCCCGCTCGCTGCGTGAACCACCAGATCGAAGTCCCGCGCCCGCCTATCCGACCCGTCGCCGGGCGCTTCAAGGCGGCGCATCCGTCAATGAAACGCCATTCCCGACACGTGAAACCCCGCGTCGACATGGATCGTCTCGCCCGTCATCCCCGCGCTGATCGGCGCGGCCAGCATCAGCGCGGTTCGCCCGACCTCGTCGGCGCTCGCCAAACGCCGCAAGGGCGCCCGGCGTGCCGCTTCGTCCAGGAGTTCGTCGAAATGCAGGAGCCCGGACGCCGCGCGTGTCTTCACCGGCCCGGCGGATATCGCGTTCACCCGGATGTTCTTGGGGCCGAGTTCGTGCGCCAGATACTTGACGGACGATTCGAGGGCCGCCTTGATCGGCCCCATCACATTGTAGTGATCGACGACCTTCTCCGCGCCGTAGTAGCTCAACGTCAGCAAACTGCCGCCGTCGCGCATCAGCGGCTCGGCCAGCTTCGCCATGCGCAGGAAGGAGTGGCACGAGATCGTCATCGCCTCGGCAAACCCTTCGGCCGAGCAATCGGTCAACCGGCCGTGAAGATCTTCCTTCCGCGCCCATGCGATGGCATGCACCACGATATCGACGCGGGCCCAGCGGGCGGCCATGGCGGCGAACACCTTTTCGAGCTGACCCGGCACGGCGACGTCGCAAGGCAGGAATATTTCGGCGTCGACTTGCTTCGCCAGCGGCTCGACGAACGGTTTGGCCTTCTCGTTGTAATGGGTCACGGCGAGCTCGGCGCCGGCCCGGCGCAACCAACGCGCCGCCGCCCACGCGAGGCTGTGTTCGTTCGCGATGCCGACGATCAGCGCCTTTCTTCCGGTCAGGTCGATCGCTTCGAACGGCCGGCAGTCGTCCATGGCGCAATCTTCCGCCACTCCTCTGGTACGTGCGGCATCGTTCATGGCCGGTCGTGCTCCGTTTTCGCCGTCGCGCCTGCGGCTCGGGACGCCTCCGCGACGATCCGGCAATGGCATTGATGGAGTTTGGCCGCGATGTCGGCGACGGTTCGGGCCTGCGCGGCGCCCGCTTCCCCCATGCAGCACCCCATCTCCATCTGCGCGGACAACGCCGCGCTCGGGTCGCGCGCCGATACCAGCTTGATCCAGACATCGACGATCTTCGCGTTGACGGTCGAGAGTGCCTCGATCTGCCGCGACGAACTCTCTTCGAGGGCCTTCCGCAGTTCCACGGCGATCGCCGACCATGGATCGGACGGAACGCCTCTGCCGCCTTGCTGTCCATTCGAATCGTTCATGTCTTCCCACTCCACCCATTTGCCCGGAAGCGCCTGCTTCCGGTTCGGCTCTTGGAAAGACGCCGCCAAGGGCGAACCATTACGAATCCGCGCCCTCACGCGCCGTCGGGCGCGCGCGGCGGCAAGCGCGACAGAAAGCGGGGCACGAAGGCCGGAACCGCCGCCCGATACTTCGCGTAAGCGTCGCCGAAGGCCGCCAAGGATTCCCGCTCCTCCCGAATCGCGAGTCGCGCGTACACCGCGACGAGAATGGGGAAGAGGATGAGGGTTACGATGGTCGGCCACTGCACCAGGAAGCCGAACATCACCAGGACGAAGCCGACATATTGCGGATGGCGAAGTTGGGAGTAGGGCCCCGTCGCGGCGAGGCGACCCGCGCGCTGCGCTTCGTAGAGAACGCGCCAGGCGGCCGAAATCAGGATGAATCCGCCGCCGATGAACAGGAAACTGAGGACGTGAAACGGGCCGAAATGCGGATTGGACTGCCAACCGAACAGCATCTCCGGTAGATGCCCCGCATCGTGCGACATCCAATCGATGGCGGGGTAGCGCGACTGGAGCCACCCGGAGAAGAAGTAGATCGTCAGAGGGAAGCCGTACATCTCGGTGAACAGGGCCACCAAGAAGCCGCTGAACATCCCGAACGTCCGCCAATCGCGGGACGTCGCCGGCTTGAAGAAGCTGAAGGCGAAGAGAATGAAGATGGCCGAGTTGATAGCGACCAAACTCCACCAGCCGTAGGCCGGCATATCGTGCCCGGTCATGGCGTACCCTCACCTTTGTTCCGGTCGATCGGCGCGGCGGACTTGCCGTCGCCCTGGCCGCCATGGCCACCGTGACCGCCCCCATGCATGAAAAGATGCATGACGGGGCAGAGCGCCAGCAGCAGCCAGGGCAATGCGCCGTAGAGATGCGCGCGGTGCTCGGCGAACAAGTAGAAGCCCGCGACCAACAGGAATCCGACGAGAACGATCTTGTCCCTCGACCATCCCGTCGACTTACGACCGGATTCGTCGCCATGCCCCATATGCTCGTGATTTCTTTCCATGACGTCTCCTTTGTCGCAGCGAGTTGCCCTTTGTCGGCGACGAAGTCTTCAGCGCCGCACGGTGCTTCGATCGGCCGCACGGCGGCCTCCTGTGCCCGAATTCGTTTCACCGCCTTGACAAAGACGCCGCTTCGCCCGGGCGATTACGGCTGAATTGTCCGGATCGCTTCGGCTCGCATCCGCAATCGAAAAAACCTTCGACGGGGCATGAAAGGCACATCTCCTGCAGGCGTTTCTTGAGCGCCATACGGGCGCGGTGAAGCCGGACGGCCAAGTTGTTCGGCGATACGCCGAATTCCTTGGCGATGTCTTCCCGCCGATCTCCGAGAATGTCGATCCGCCAGATCACCTGCGCGTGCGCCGGCACGAGAGTCGGAAGAAGCTTATAGAGGCAGGCGCAGATCGCCTGCTCGATCTCCGGATCGGGAAGGGGCACCGACAACGCGGTCTCGTCGAGCGCGACTTCGCGCCGTCCGGCGCGGCGGGTCCGCCGAAGATGGTCCGCGATCGTCGTTGCCAAGACTTTCGAGAGCCAGCCCCGTATCGACGCGACATCGCGCAAATCTCCGGCCCGATCCAACGCCTTCAAGATGAAACGCTGAAGAACCTCCTCCGCGTCCTGCGCGTTGGAGATGCGGCGCGCGATGAAGCGCAAGAGATCCTGGCGATCCTCGGACAGGACGCGCCGGACCGCGTCCGCGGCCGAACCTTCGCGCTGGTTCTTCCCCGCCCCCATGTCAGGTCACCCGCAGTTCCGCCATCGTGCCGGCGGCCATGTGGTAAAAATGATGGCAGTGCGGATACCAGCGCCCCGGCTTGTCGAGTTCGACGTGGACGGCCACCGGCGAATGCGGCGGAACGATCACGGTGTCCCGAACGGGCCCTGGGTATCTTCCCGCCCGCGTGCCGACGACCTGGAAGCGATTCCCATGGACATGCATGGGGTGCATCATCGAGGTGGGATTCATGAACTGGATTTCCAACCGTTCCCCGGCCCGCGCCTCGATCGCCCTCTCCCGGCCGTGAACGAGCCCATTGATCGTCCACTCGTGGTTCGGCCCTTCGCCCAGAACGACGCGATCCGACCGATCGGCCGCGCGTTGCGCCAAAGGATCTCGCGCGCGAAGGGCTTCCTCGAGCGAAAGATCGGTCAACGGCGCCGCCGAGTCCGCGTCGCACAAATCCCCTCGCCCAGTTGGTTCGATCCGCATCGCGCCCCTTGCCCTCCAAAAGTCTTCGGCAAGCACGAGGGCGACGATCCGGCGCGCGCGTTAACGCCGGATTGCCCGTCTGTAACGAAGTGTTTCGCGGTCTTTCGGTGGCGCGAAGCTTTGGCGCGCCCAAAGCATCCAGCGCGCGCTTGGAAGTGCTTGCAATTGCTGACTCGGACGCGTCTGCCGCCCTGGTGCCGCGCGTGTCGCTATTCAGTTCCCGGCCGGGTGCGGCATCGCGTCGCTGAGCTTCCCGCGAGCGCCTGCGAAGCAACAATTCGTTACGGGATCGAAAATCTTGCGACGCAGTCGGTCGGCAAGAAGAACCGGCTGCCCCCCCAACCAAGGAAAACTCTCGTCATGAACCTTCCGCTCCTCGGCATCCGGTTTCCACGCTTTGCGCCACTGGCGGTCGCCATCCTCTGTCTGTCGCCTGCGGTATCCGCCGAGGCGCACTCGCCCGGGCATTCGCAGCCGGCCTCCACGTCTGCGGCGGACGGTCAATCGAACGGAACCTGGCGCTTCGCGCTGGGGGGAGCGGCGCAGTACGCGCCGAAATTCGAGGGCTCGAAGTCGTACGGTGTGAAGCCGGTGCCCGTCGTCGAAGTCGGATACTCGAACTGGTTTAGCGCTTCTTTCTCGGGCGGCGCGCGAATCGACGCGGTCGCATTGTCCGGCATGGGCTCGACGTCCTTCGGCCGCTTCGTCGCGGGCCCACTCGTTCGCTACCGGCACGGGCGGGATTCCGGCGACGACTCGGCCCTTCGCGGATTCCGCAGCTACGACGGCGCGATCGAAGCCGGCGGTTTCGTCGGCTTCATCCGGGGAGCCTGGTCCATCGACCTTGGCGTCGCTCAGGCGTTGAATGACGGATCCGACCGCGGCCTTCTCGCCGACCTATCCGGCGGCTACCGGTTCCGCGCCACCGAAGCGATGACCGGCCGGCTCGGCGCCAAAATAGGTTGGGCTTCGACCCGCTACATGTCGGCCAATTTCGGCGTCGATGGGCCGACCTCCGTCGCGACGGGCCTTCCCGTGCATTCGGCGTCGTCGGGGATAAAGGACGCGGGCGTGTCACTTTCCTTTCGTCACGAATTGCGCGGTGGCGTAGGCTTGGACATGCTCGGCGGATATACACGACTGGTCGGGGCGGCTGCCGAATCGCCGCTGGTCGCCCGCCGTGGGTCCAAGAATCAGTTCGTGACCGGCGCGGGCCTCTCTTGGAGATTTTAGCCCGCACGCCGCAGCGAAGGGAACGAATGCACCAGAACTCCAGTCTGTCGATCGACGATCCCGGACTATCGCCCGACGAACTCGAATGGCGCCGCGAAAAGCGCTCCGCGTGGTTTCGCGTCGTCGTGTTCCTGGTCCTGGTGATCAATCTGCATGCCGGTTCGATCGGAGACTTCGCGCTGTTCCACTCCCACTTGGCGCAGGCGCACATCGTCGCGGGCTACGCGATCGCGACGCTGTCCGCCTTGTCGCTGGCGTATTCGCGCGTCGGCATCGCTTGGCTTGCGCCAAGCTTCGCGATCGTCGATGCGGCGCTTGTCGTCGCGTTGGTTCACGAGCATCTCTGGGCGCCCGGGGGAAACCTGGATCACAGCCTGACGGCGCCGGTCGTCGCGATCGCCTTTCTGCTGCTCGCGCATGCGGCGCTTCGGCTAAGTCCGCGCTTGGTCGTTCTATACGCCGGGCTCGTCCTGGCGGGATGGCTCGTGCTCCTCGGCGTCATGGTCCTTCCTGCTGTTTCCGGCTTGAATGGGCATCGGCACGACATCTCCGTGTTCGTTGCCGAAGCGGCGCTTGCGGCCGCTTTCGCCTTCGCCGCATTCGTGTGCCATCGGTTGGCCCGCGATCACGGCGCACTGCTGCGTAGCGCCGTCGCCAGCGAGCGGTCGAAATCGATCTTGGTCCGTTTCTTCTCGCCCAGCGTCGCGGCGGAGATCGAGAAAGCCGGAACATCGCTCGTACTGAGCCGCGGGGTATCGACCGTGATGTTCGTCGATCTGCGCGGCTTCACGCGGCTGAGCGAGACGCGCCCGCCGGAGGAGATCGCCAATCTGCTGAGCGAGTACCGGCAACTCGTCACCGGCCGAGTCTTCGAGGAGGGCGGAACCGTCGACAAATTCATCGGCGACGCGGTCATGGCGGTGTTCGGCCATCCCCACTCGAAACCGGACGATGCGGCGCGCGCGTTCCGATGTGCCTTCAATGTGGCCATCGATCTTCGGCGATGGCGCGAACGGCGGCGGGTTGCCGGCGAAACGGTCCTCAGCGCCGGCATCGGGCTGCATTCCGGAAACGTGATCGGCGGTGTCATCGAAAGCGGATGCCACGACGAATTCACGGTGCTCGGAGACGCCGTGAACGTCGCCCAGCGCCTCGAGAGTCTGTCCAAGACTTTCGACGCCGCGCTCGTCGTCTCCGAGGCGGCGCTCGCGGGGTCCCCCGCTTTGGCCGCCGAACAAGGTTGGGCGTGGCGGGATTCCGTGGAGCTGTCCGGCCGGGAGGGGCATCTGCGCGTGGCGGTTCTTCCGCACGATGCGCCGCTGCTCTCCGCCGAGCTCAACGAAGTCCCGCGCGGGCCCATAGCGAGCCCGCGATCGGAATGACGACCCATTGGAGGAGCGGCGAGAGGCCGGTCTCGACGATCGGCACGATCGGCATCCAAGTCGAGTATGCCCAGCTCTTGCGGACCACGATGTTCAGCCACTCGCTATAAATCGTGTATCCGATCCCCGCAAATGTCGCCGCCGCCATCACGCGGCCCAATGCGGCCCTCTCCGTTGGCCAGTCCGTTCCGCCGAAGAAGAGTAGAGCGCCGATCAAGCTCGCGGTGGCGATCAAGACGTCACCGATCGTACAGTGGACCACCGCGACCGTGATCTCGCGCGCCGATCCCTCGGACCAAATCGTGTAGAGCGGCAGGTGGGCCATTTCCCACGCCAGATTGGCGGCCGCGACGAACGCCAGATACCGGCGCAGAAAGGTCAACCAGGCGCCACTCGGCGGCTTCGGGCATTCCATCGATTCTCGATCCATAGCGCGCCCTACTTTCGCTCCAACGGCAATTTGCCGATGCCGAGCTCATTACGAACACGAAAAAGTTCGCGTGTCATCGCCGACACGAGAACCGAGTTCGCCGCGCCCGGTGGCCGAAGCAGAAGGGCGCGGAAATAGATCGCCGGCTCGAAGCGCCGGACTGCGATGCCCTGGACCATTGCGTCCGATACGACGGCGGCATTCGCGATCCCCACGCCCGCGCCGAGCGACGCCAGAATCGCGATCGACAAGGAATAGGGCGTTTCGATCGCGATGTTTGGTACGATCCCTTCGCGCGTGAACACCTCGTCGAGCGTGCGTCGGACGGTGTCGTCGGGCGACAAGGTAACCAACCGTTCGCCGGACAGGTCGGCCGGACGGATCGTCTTCCGGCGGGCGAGCGGATGATCCTCGGCCATTACGCAGACCGCCGGCGGCGTGGCGAAAACCGAGTACTCGACGCCGGTCGTGTCCACTTCGTCGGCGGCGATACCGATATCCGCCTGCCCCGATGCGACCAGATCGCGGACCGCGTTCGACGTGCGGACCTGCAGATTCACCCGGACCTTCGGGAACCGCTCGGAGAACGCGGCGATCGCGCGCGGCACCAGACCGTGTCCGAGCGCCGAGAGACTCGCGACGCAGATCGAGCCCCCGCCAACCTCCCTGATACGCGCGGCGGAGCGCTTCAATCGTTCCAAACCGGCCAAGCCCGCGCGCACTTCGGCATGAAGCAACTGCCCTTCGCGCGTCGGAACCAAGCGTCCCCGCACCCGGTCGAAAAGGCGAAAACCCAGGTCCCGCTCCAGCTTGGCCAAAGCGCGGCTGATCGAAGGCTGCGACGACCCCAGCGTTTGCGCGGCACTACCCACGCCACCGGACACCATAATCGCGTGAAACACGTCCACTTCGCGAAGGTTCATGGATAACTCATATCAAAAAAGAATGAACTACGGCAATCCAGTCATAGTCAGGCATGTAGCTTCTCGGCAATCTCCCCGCATGGACGATCTGGGGGACGACACAAAGCATGTGACGCCTGCGCGCGAGCCCGACCGGGGCGCGTTCCGGAGCCTGTCGACCCCGATCCGGCGGGCCTCGACCGTGGTCTTCGACGATCTCGATGCGTTCGAAGGCCGCGCGGCCCTGCTGTACGACGGATTTAGCTACGGGCTCTATGGTACGCCGACGAGCCGGGCCTTGGAGGAGCGGATCGCAACACTGGAAGGCGCGAAACGCGCGATCGTCGTGCCATCCGGCCTTGCCGCGATAGCGCTCGCCACGCTGACCTTCACCAGCCACGGGGAGCGCGTGCTCTACCCCGATTCGATGTACGGTCCGGCCCAGGAGTTCTTTCGCGGGTTGCTGGGGCGCTTCGGAGTCGATGCGCATCCCTATCCGCCCGAGATCGGCGGCGACATCGCGACGCATCTCGACGCGCGAGTAAAACTGGTTTGGACCGAGTCGCCCGGGTCCCAGACTTTCGAGGTTCAAGACGTTCCAGCCATCGCGCGCGCGACCCGCGCGCGTGGCGCGCTGTCGGCAACCGACAATACTTGGGCGTCGCATTTGGGGTTCAAGCCCCTCGCGCATGGCGTCGACATCGCCATGCAGGCGCTGTCGAAGCACGCCGGCGGACACGGCGACCTCGTGATGGGCTCGCTTGCCGTCGCCGAAGAGGGGCTTTTTCGGCGCCTTAAAGACGCCGCGCGGCAACTCGGCTACGGCGTATCCGCCGACGACTGCGCCCTTTGCGAGCGGGGTTTGATGACCATGCCCGTGCGCTTGCGCCATTCCTGGGGGACGGCCCGTCACCTCATCGCGTACTTGTCCTCGCGACCCGACGTGCGGCGGATTCTCCATCCGAGCGTGCCCTCGCATCCCGGCCACACGATCTGGCGACGCGATCACGACGGAGCGGCCGGCGTGTTCGGGGTCGTTCTGGCGCCGGCCGACCGGGACGCGCAGCGGGCGGGCTTGGCGCAAATGCGTGCTTTCCGGATCGGGGCGAGTTGGGGCGGCGTGCACAGCCTCGTCGCACCCGGCGACCCGCGCCGGAACCGCGCCCCCATATCCTGGCTGCCGGAGGGCATCTACTGGCGGCTATCGATCGGCCTCGAAGACGAGGCGGATCTGAAGCGCGATCTGACGGCGGCGCTCGATGCGATCCAAGAACGCCGTCGGACGCCGGCGCGTATCGCGGAGTGAATTCTCAACCGAACTCGAAGAGGAGAACAGCATGAAACTCGGGCTTCCAATACTGGCCATCGCGGCGATCGGCGCGTTCGCGTCGGTCGTATCCGTGCCGGCCGCGTCGGCGCAGTCGATACTCGAGAAGGTCCGGCAACGGGGCTTCGTCAGTTGCGGCGCGAGCCAAGGCGTGCCCGGCCTTTCGCGCCCGGACGAGCGCGGCGAGTGGCGGGGCTTCGACTCGGATGTGTGTCGCGCCGTCGCGGTCGCCGTGTTCGGCGATCGAACCAAGGCGCGATTCGTACCGCTTAACGCCGCGCAGCGACTGCCGGCGATCCAAACCGGCGAGATCGACGTCCTCTCCCGCACGACCACATGGACGTTCTCACGGGATATGGCCGTGAGATTCGTCGCGACCACGATCTACGACAACGACGCACTTCTGGTCCGCCGCTCCGCCAATATCCGGACCGCGAACGACCTCAACGGCTTGACGGTTTGCCTCCAAGGCGGCGGCAGTCTCACGGAGCAAGCGATCGACGAGATGGAGGAGGAGCACACGGGCGTGAAGATGCGCCGCGTGTATTTCGACTCGACCCTCCAAGCCCGCGACGCCTATTTCGCCGGGCGCTGCGACACGTACGTGACAGACGGATTGGCGGCTTGGGGCCAACGGGCATCGGCCGCCCGCAACCCGGAGGAGCATCAGGTCTTCTACGTGGGGCACAGCACCGAACCGAACGGGCTCTCGATCCCGCGCGGCGACGACAAGTGGTTCGACATCGTCCGCTACGCGGCGAACGTCCTCGTCTGGGCGGAGGACGAAGGCATCACGCAAGCCAACGTCGACGACGTGCTGCGGACGACCAAGAAATCCGACGTCCGGCGCGTGCTGGGCGGCGAGCCCGGCTGGGGCCGCTTGATTGGCCTGGACGACAAATGGGCCTACAACATCATCAAGCAGCTCGGGAACTACGGCGAGATTTGGGAGCGCAATCTTGGCCAAGGGAGTCCGCTCAAAGCGGAAAGAAAATTCAATAATCTTTACAAAAACGGCGGATTGATGTTCCCCGTTCCCTTCAACTGACCATCGCACGCGCCGGCGCCTCTCGGGGCGCCGGCGGCCGTCGTCAACCGAGTGGGGGCCAACGGATGCTGGGGACGGCCAAAGCACGGGCGATAGCCATCCAGATGATCGTCGTGATCGCCGTCGTCGCCGCCGCGTACGTCGTCGCCACCACCACCGCCGCCAATCTTCAGGCCCGCGGGATTCCGCTCGGAACCGACTTTCTCTTCCGGCCGGCCGGCTTCCAAATCGCCGAAACCATTCTTCCCTTTTCTCCGCGCGATCCCAATTGGTGGGCCGCGGCGGTCGGGATCGCGAACTCCCTTTTCGTCTCGGCGTTCGTAATCGTCATCGCCTCGATCCTCGGATTGATGGTCGGCATCGGGCGTCTCAGCCCGAATCCGCTGGTGCGCGGAACCATGCGTGTCTGGGTGGAGGTCGCGCGGAACACGCCGGTGATCGTGCTGCTGATTTTCACCTACTCGATTTGGTGGAAGCTGCTGCCGCAGTCGGCCGACGCGTGGCATCTGGGTCCGGGCATCCATCTGTCGCTTCGGGGACTGGTCGTGCCCGCTGTCCGATGGGACGGGCCGGCGTGGCTTTGGCTCGTACCGTTCGCTTGGATTGTCTCGGTCGTGATCGCCTCGCGGCTCGCAACCCGTCGTCAGGCGCGGACCGGCGTCCGTCCGCCCTATGTCCCGCTCGCCGCAGCCGGCGGTGCTGCCCTGTCGGCGGCCGTCTTGATCCTGGCCTCCAAGGGCGTCGCCTTGGAGTTCGCCGAGTATCGCCGCGCGAATTTCTTCGGCGGCTGGCAGATCACGCCGGAACTGACGACCATCATCATCGGCCTGACGTTCTACACCGCCGGTTTCATCGGCGAGATCGTTCGCGGCGGAATTCTCGCGATTCCGAAAGGGCAATGGGATGCGGCCCGCGCCTTGAGCCTCCGTCGCGGGCAGATCTATCGCCTCGTGATCGTGCCGCAAGCGCTGAGGGCGATCGTGCCGCCACTCAACAGCCAATACATCAACGTGGTGAAGAACTCGACGCTCGCCATCGCCGTCGGCTACCAGGACTTCATGACCGTTATGGGGACGGTGATAAACCGGACGAGCCATGCGATCGAAGGCATCGCGATCATCCTCGGCGTTTTCCTAATCCTGAACCTCGCGCTGTCGTCGGCGATGAACTGGTACAATCGCCGCATCGCGATCGTGGAACGATGATCGCCATGGGGAGCGGGATCGCAAAGCGCGCCATCGACGTCTTTCGCGTCTGCTTCGGCACGCCGCTCAATGCCGTCCTCACGCTCGCGTTTGTCGGCCTTTTCGCCTTTTCGATCCCGCCCTTCCTTCGCTGGGCGATCTTCGACGCCGTCCTCCTCCCGGCGGTGCCGGAATCTTGCGCGAACCGGTCGGGAGCTTGCTGGAGCTTTGTCGTCGCCAAGTCGGGACAGATCCTTTTCGGCATCTATCCATACGACGAACGCTGGCGGCCCGCCGTCGTATGCGCGATCGTGCTGGCGCTCCTGGCGACGTCGGTGCGTCCGGCAAGCTGGACCAAGTGGCTGGCCGCGAGATGGATCGCGAGCATGGCCGTCGTTCTCGTTCTCATGGGCGGCGGGTTCGGTCTCGCCGCCGTGCCGACGAGCTCGTGGGGTGGGTTGCCCGTGACGCTCATTCTGACCGTGTTCGCGCTCGGTATAGCGTTTCCGGCGTCGATCTTCCTGGCGCTCGGGCGTCGATCGGAAATGCCCGTGATCCGTATCGGCTGCGTCCTCTTGATCGAAACCATCCGCGGCTTGCCGCTTCTCAGCCTCCTGTTCGTGGCGTCGATCATGCTTCCATTGTTCCTGCCCGAGTCGCTGCTGCCGGACAAGCTCGTGCGCGCGCTCGTCGCGCTGACGATCTTCGCGGCCGCGTATCTCGCGGAGGTCGTACGGGGCGGGCTGCAATCGGTTCCCAAAGGGCAGCTCGAAGGCGCGACTTCCCTCGGCCTCGGGTACTGGCAGGCCCATTTCTTGATCATCCTGCCCCAGGCGATCCGGATCTCGATACCGGCTTTGGCCAACACGATCATCGTGATGGTCAAGAACACGAGTTTGGTGCTCGTCGTCGGCATCTTCGATCTCATCAGCTCCGGCAAAGCGGCGCTTGCGGACCCGGCCTGGCCTTCGCCCTCGACGGAGACCTATCTCTTCATCGGCGCGCTCTACTTCGCGCTGGCGTTCTCGTTCGCCCGCTTCGCCGATTACCTGGAAAAGCGGGGGCGAAGCGGCGCGACCGCGTGACGCAGCGCGACTGTCCTCGCCGAAGTCGATCGAACGTGCGGGTATGATGGGCCGACGTCTTCGTTCCTTGAGCCCTTATAGGACCGGCAGTGCGGCGAGCTGATGAGCTCGTCCAAACTGTCCGCCGACGAGACGACGGCGCCCATGCTCGATCCCGGGCGCGCATCGACGAGTTGCTCCTCTGGCGCCGGGAGCTGTAGCCGTCAACCGTGTGACGCAGACAACGCTTACGGTCTATAGCACGCGCGACGAAACGAGAGCCGACGTGTTCGACTATATCGAACGATTCTACAATCCGCGACGGCGTCACTCGACGCTCGGATACGAGAGCCCTATGGCGCTCGGGGCGAAGAAGCGGATAGCTCGACTACGTATCCACGAAACCCGGGAGAGGTGTGGACCAATTCCCTTGGACTGCGCCAGTACACGGCTGGAAATATCCTACGGCCGCCACTCATGACTAACCACCGTGACTTGGCGCGCGCGATCCGGGCGGACGTGCGCAAGACTTCTTGCGCCGCTTACGCCGGAGCGTCAGGCGACGGCTGATTATCGTCGAGCGTTGCCACGACAACCATGACATAGCCGCCGACGAAAACCGATTCCGAGGAGTATGCCTGCCAGTACGAGTGCGTAGGGAAGCTCTCCAAAGGTTCTATATAGGGTTGGGCTGGAGATCCGGCCCGGCATATTGACATCGATGTACCCTTCGCGGTCGAGCGGCAGGGTCTCCGCCACTCGCCCGTAAGCGTCCGTAACTGCCGAGATCCCACTGTTCGCCGATCTGACCAATGGGACGCCGAGTTCGACGGCGCGCACCCGTGCCGCAAGGAGATGCTGATACGGGCCCCACGACACTCCGAACCATGCGTCGTTCGTTACGGCGAGCAACCAGCTTGGACTTTGCCCCGGCGTTGGCCGATCTGGGAACGCTGCCTCGTAGCAGATTGCCGGCCACGCCCGAGCAATTCCGGGCACATCGAGTTCTCTCCGTCCGGAACCCGGCAAGAAGTCGACATCTCCGACAGTGAGTTTGGGCAGTTCGGCAAATATCCGTCGAATCGGCTGATATTCCCCGAACGGCACCAGCCGAACTTTGTCGTAAACGTCGATCACACCACCTTGCGCGGTCAAAACGAGCACGCTGTTGAGAAGCGCCGGCTGACCGTCCATGGTTCGCGTTCTGCGAACCGCGCCAAGGATTAGCGCGCCGCCTGGTGGTGCAACGCTTGCAATGTCCTTGAGTATGTCGGGTCGATCTTCGAGCATGTACGGTGCGGCGGATTCCGGCCAAACGATGTGGGTTGGCTGAGATCCGCTCGCGGATTCCGCGCGACTCAGATCGAGAAGCTTCGCGAGAATGCGGTCCCGTTCAGCGACGGACCATTTTATATCCTGCGCGATATTGGGTTGAACGACCCGAATTCTGACGGAGGGGTCGGCATTTGAGCCGGCCTGCGACAGCCGGCTTTCGCCCCACCCCCAGATCGCGATGCCGATAACTGCGGCGACCACACCCGGCCATGCGAGCCGGTCTCGGAGCGCTGCGGCAGGCAACATCCACACGAGCAGAGCCGCCAGGCCAAGCCCATGTATTCCAAGTACCGACGCCGCCTGCAGCGTCGCATCGGAGCCCCCCCACGCGTAGCCCGAAATGTTCCAGGGAAAGCCGCTGAGGACCGAGCTCCTCAACCACTCGCCTATGGACCAGCACGCCGCAAGCCCCACGGCCGATACCGAATACCGAGGGCGTCCTGACAGAAAGCAGGAAAGCGCCGTCGCGAGCGCCGGAAAAATTGCGAGAGCCGCAGACAAAATGAGCAGCGACGGCCACGCGAGAGGCGCAAAGCGTGGGTCGACTTCGAACGCCTCGGTTATCCAGTGCAGTCCAACTAGAAATGACCCCAGGCCGTAGGACCATCCTATAAGAAAGGATGAGACGATGCTCGGCGCGCGATCCAACAAGAAGAGGAGACCGCCAAATGCGACGGCGCCAACGAAGAAAAAGTGCAATGGCGCGAAGGTCGTTGCCGACACGGCCCCTAGAGCGAAGGCAGACAAAGGCAAGACAGATACGCCAGCACCGAGCCAATTGGGCCTTCGAACAACGTGAGTCACGTTGTCGTGTCCGACATCTTGTGGAAGGCAGGATCGTATCCTTGAACCCGACGACGCTTCATTGCCGCGGCCCCCATGCGACGGAGAAAGCCTCCAGCACCGCACGCTCCGTCAGCAGCTCCGGCAGAGGCAAACCGCCCGGAGCGTTTGGGCCATATACCGCATTGAAAGGAATTCCGTACCTGCCAAATTCCATCAGATAGGCGGCGATTCGAGAATCAGGCGTTGTCCAGTCGGCGCGCATTGTCAACACCTCCCCCGCCGCAAGGACCTTTGCTACTTCGCCACGATCGAGCACCATTCTCTTGTTGAACTGACAACTGACACACCAATCAGCCGTCACATCGACGAAGACGACCCGTCCTTGCCTGACCGCTACATCGATCGCATCGCGTTCGAACCTAACCCAAGCGACATCCGCCTCTCGACGCACCTGATTGCCCGGTGCATCCACCAATCGTGCCGGAATGACGACGGCAAGCATGATCGCAAGCAATACCACGATCGTTCTAACGGTGACGCCCCGCGACCGACGAAGGGCATAAAGGCAAGCTAGTAAAGCGCCTAGCACGATAGACAAGGCAAACGCTGCCGAATCGCCCGCACCTCGCATTACCACCCAGACGAGCCAAGCTGCCGTCGCGAACAGCGCAAGTCCCAAAGTCGCGCGTAGTCTGCCTATCCATGGACCGGACCGTGGGAGCGCCCGAACGAGTCCTGGAAAAGAAGCGATCATGATATAGGGAATCGCCAAGCCAAAACCCAACGCCGCGAAGATCGCGACGATCTCCGCCGGTCCCCGCGAGAGCGCGAAGCCGACCGCCGTGCCGACGAATGGCGCGGAGCACGGCGTCGATAGAAGTCCGGCAAACGCGCCCGTGGCGAATGCGCCAGAGCCCGACGCGCGCTCCGCTCGATCTGCGAGTAAGCGTGGCAGGGGGACCTCGAACCACCCCCAGAGATTCGCCGCGAAGATCGTCACGATCGTGGCCATCGCCGCAAGAAAGAACGGAGATTGGAAGTGAAAGCCCCACCCAACCGCCCAACCGGCGGCCTTCAAGGTTATTAGGACTGCGGCAAGGACGATGAAGGAGGTAACGATTCCGGCGGCACTCCAAAGAAATGATCGGCGGACGCTCGATCTTGCACCCCCGGAAACTCTCGTCACCTCCGACAGTTTCATCGCTAGAACCGGCAACACGCAAGGCATGAGATTGAGAATCAGCCCACCAAGCACCGCGATGGCCAAAACGAGCCAAATGTCCGATGCGATCGGCAGCGACGCTGGCGCCGCCCCAAGATAAAGCGTTCGCTCAACGGCTCGATGGCCGTCCGATAGGGTCAACCGGGTTGCTCGTCCATCGAGCGCGCTGGCGCTTGCAGTTCCCGTCGCGGCGAGCGTCATGATCGCGTAGCGTCCGCCTTCGGCGCGCGCTACCGACGGCCTGGCAAAACTCCAGCCGTCCGCTCCTTCGACAAACACATCGGGCGCTTCGAAAGGGATTTCGGATCTGACGCGAACCACCAGAGCGGCGCGTTCGCCGGATCGAAAGCCCGCACCTTCGATTTGCAGCCCGTTCGCGCCCGCGCCCGATACGTCTTCCGGCGGAACGCGAGACTCGAACCGCGCGATCTCGTGCGCATGACTGGATGGAGTCGCGGAACCCGCCGGCAGATCGACGGTAAAATCGCCTGCATATGGAATGCAGATTTTCTCGCAGATCAAGATTTCCGCGTTCAACGCAGCGCGAAGCGGTCCTGGACCTCTGGCGACGATTGAGATCGGGAGAATAACGCGGTCTCCGTAGCCGAAAGTCTCCAATCCAAAGAGGGTGAATCTTTCCGGCAACGGAAACAGTGTCTCCGTACTGGCGAGGTTGATCGAGTCCCGCCAGTCTAGACGCGGCGCGAATCCGGCGTCACCGGGCGATCTCCAATACGTCTTCCATCCCGGCGACAGACTCACCTCAAGCCCGAGACGAATATCCTTGCCATTGCCGGAAGTAGCGCTTGCCGAAACAAGACGCATCGACACTTCGGCGTGACGCACCCAAGCGCTCTCGGCAGCGGCTGCAAATTGGGTCGCGGAAAGCAACCCGAATGCGAACGCCACGATTCCGATCAATTGGGCGAGATTGCCGAACACTTCTTTTCGTCCGATAGCCGTGACGGCCGTCACGGTCTACGCGGGTCGACATTCGTTCGCGCTCCGCACGCCGGACAGGATCTGGCGGATGCCGGCAACGAAACTTCACACTCCGAGCACGATTTTGAGGATCGTTCCTCCAAGCGCGCGCCTGAAAACACCGTGCGAAATGCGGCCTCGAAATCCAAAGACGGGCCTTTGGAAGGCGTGCGGATAGAAGCCGCGCCGCGTGTCAATCGAATATCTCTTTCAGCCACGATTTTTTCCCTCGTCTATATCCGGAAAACTCGGGCTCCCGTCCGCCATGGTGGCCATCGCGCGGATAGGGGCGTTCGGGAGTGGACGCAAACCGACCGGATTCATCGGATGTCCGGGACAACGAAGGCTCGGCCCTTGCCAATATCTTGTCCAACTCGCCCCGGTCCAGCCAAACGCCCCGGCAAGTCGGACAGTAGTCGATTTCAACGCCGAGGCGCTCGCTCATCGTCAACGCAACACGGCAATTTGGACATAACATGGATTGCACTACTCCTCTTTATCGCATCATCGTCCGAGCAGCGCGGCGCCGCACTTGGTTACGATCGGTCACCTTCGAGATCGGCCTTTCGCTGGAAGTACTCTTCGCGGTCGATTTCACCGCGCGCGAAACGCGCGCGCAATATGGATTGAGCATCGTCCCGCCGCGCCGATCCACGCCAAAAAACGAAAAGAATAGCGGCGATCGCCACGATCACAACAAGCCCGAAGACGAAGCATCCCATTGCCCCGAGTCCATGCATCATCATCGGGTATGCTTCGTCAGGGGACATCCAGGGTCGCGTCGATTGCGCGAAAGCATCGCCCACCGACGCTACGAGCGCGGGAAGCGACCATCGCGCGATACGCCAAACAGACATCACTTCACCTTCCATCGCAGCAGACGCAAGGCATTGAGCGTGACCAGAACCGTGGCTCCGGTGTCGGCCAGGATCGCGGGCCACAGGCCCGTTATGCCTGCGACCGTCGTCAGTAGAAACACCAACTTTAGGCCGATCGCGATGGCGACGTTCTGTTTCACATTGGCGAGCGTGGCGCGCGAGAGTTCGACGAGGTCGGACACGCCCGCAACGCGATCGCGCATGATCGCGGCGTCCGCCGATTCCAGCGCGACGGCCGTCCCGCCGCCCATCGCGATCCCCACGTTCGCCGCCGCGAGGGCGGGCGCGTCGTTGATGCCGTCGCCGACCATCGCCACGACGCCCTCCCGCCGCATCGCCTGGATCTCTTCCAGCTTCCGGGCGGGACTGAGGCCCGCCAGGACCTTCATCCCCAGCCCCCCCGCGATCGCCGCCCCGGTCCGGAGATTGTCGCCCGTCAACATAACGGCGGAGACCCCCAGATCGCGAAGCCGGGCCACACCCTCGGCCGCGTCGTCGCGCGGCTCGTCACGGAATGCGACGATACCAAAGGGTCGGCCGTCGACGTAGACGAAGGCCACTGTCTTGCCCGCCTTTTCGAGTTCGTCTCGTGCGTCCGCGAACTCGGGACCGATCGTGCGGCCGTCTTCCGCCGCCCAGCTCGGACTTCCGACGCCGACCGGCCGGCCTTCGACCTTGGCAACTACGCCTTTACCGGGAATAGCCGTGGCCTCGCTCGACGGCGCAATGGCGACCCCAAGTTTGCGCGCCTCTTCGACCAACGCCTTGGCCAACGGATGGGAGGAGTTGGCCTCGACGGCCGCGGCCAGAGCGACGACGGCGTCGCGGGACGCGCCGGCGACGGACAGAACGTCGGTGACCTTCGGTTTGCCGCGCGTCAGCGTACCCGTCTTGTCGAAAGCGACGACGCGCGCGCTGCCGATCGCTTCGAGCGCGGCCCCGCCCTTGACCAGCAATCCGTTCCGCGCGCCGGCCGACAGGCCGGACGCCATCGCCGCCGGCACGGAAATGACGAGCGCGCAAGGGCACGCGACGAGCAACACCGCCAATCCGCGATAGACCCACACCGACCACTCGCCGCCGAACAGCAAGGGCGGAACGGCCATGACGAGAATCGCCAGCACCATCGCCGCCGGCGTCCAAATGGCGCTGAAGCGTTCGATGAACCGCTGCGTTGCGCCGCGCGATGCGGCCGCGTCCTGAACCAAGCGCGCGATTCGCGCGAGCGTGCTGTCGGCCCCCGTTTCGGTTACCCGCACGACCAACGCGACGTTCGCGTTGACGCTGCCCGCGACCACGCTATCGCCCGGTCCGCGCGAGACCGGCTGGGATTCGCCGGTGACCGGACTTTCGTCCAGCGCCGACTGCCCCTCGACGATCGTGCCGTCGCAAGGCAAGCGCTCGCCCGGCCGCACCAGCACGGTATCGTTCCGTCGCAGCGTCTCCGCCGGCACTTCCTCCAACGAGCCGTCGCGCCGCCGGCGCAAGGCCGTGCGCGGCATCATCGCGACGAGGGAGCGGATTCCGGCGCGCGCGCGGCCCGCAGCCACGCCCTCCAAGAGCTCGCCGATCGCGAACAGCAAGACGACCAAGGCGGACTCGGCGGCCGCGCCAATCGCCACGGCGCCGATCGCCGCCACGCACATGAGGGTTTCGATCGAGAACGGACTACCGGCGCGCGCCAGCGCGATGGCGCGACGGCCGAACGGCACCAAGGCGGCGAGCGTCGCGGCCAAATAGAGCCAGTACGACCATTCCGGAACGACGTGCGACGCAGCAAAAGCGCCGGCCACCAAGGCGCCGAGCAGGAATACGGTTCTCGCTTTCGCCGATTCGTACCAACTGGGATCGAGGTCGGGTGCGAAGGGATGCGACGACTCGGGCGAATGCGCGGAATTCCGCCGATGATCGTGGCCATGACGGTGATCCGCCTCGCCGCTCGCGTGCGCGTGCGGCGCTTGGGATGGGCGGCCGGCCGCCGCCGACGGATCGGATTTCCGGACGGTGTAGCCGAGGCCCTCGACCTGACGCACGACGGCGTCGGGCGACGCGCCGTCGACGGCGGCGAGCGTCAGCGATAGGCGCTCGGCCATCAAGTTGACTTCGACGTCCGACACGCCCGGCAAGCGTTCGACGGCTTTCGTGACCTTCGCCACGCAGGAAGCGCAGTCCATTCCGGCGACGTGCCAGACGTGCTTGGTGATCGCGTTCATGACGGAATTTCCCGCAGGCGTCTTTTGTACATCACTATATATGAACAGACGTTTATTTCACTGTCAAGGGATCGACTCGGTTTTCCGGATCTTGACAGGCTCAACGATAATCATATAACTGAACATGTGTTCATTCGCCGTTGATCTTGAGGCGGCTTTCGCGCGGAATCGGTATGCTCTACACACTTGCCATTCCACGACGCCTTTCAGGAACGAACGCCGATGACCCGACTCAAAACCGGAATTCGAATGGCCCAGGACCACGCGGCCGAGTTGGCCGATCTGTTCCGCCTCCTCGGGGACACCACGCGTCTGCGCATCGTGCTCGAGTGCACGAGCATGCCGTTGCCGGTCAACGAAATCGCCGATCGTCTGGATCTGAGCCCGTCCCTCGTCAGCCATCATTTGCGGCTGTTGAAGGCCGCGCGCATCGTCCGCTCCGAGCGCCAGGGCAAGCAGGTCTACTACTCGGCGGCCGACGATCACATTACCTGCGTGGTCACGGACATGCTCGAACACGTTCGGGAGCCCCGACATGACGATGTCTGACGCCGTGCGTTCGCTGAAGACGCCGCTCGCCGCGCTAATGGTTCTCCTCGGCGTGACGTCGGCCGCCGGCGCGACGCCGGCCCTCGGCGAGCGCTCGGACGGCCGGGCGGACGCGCCGGTCACTGTGATCGCGTTCCATTCGATGACCTGCCCGGCATGCGCCAAGTTCAAGCGCGAGACTTGGCCGGAGTTGAAGGCGCGCTACGTCGATACGGGACGCATTCGAGTCGTTTGGCGCGACTTCCCCCTCGATCGGGTGGCGCTGCAATGGGCCAAGCTCGCGCGCTGCGTCGGCGAAGACCGGTACTCGGCCTATATGCAGCTCGTCTACCAGCGCCAGCCCGAATTGCTCAGGGCCCAAGACCCGGTCGACGGTGCGGCACGCCTTGCGCGCCTCGCCGGACTCTCCGAAGTCGATTCACGCGCGTGCCTCGCCGACAAGGCCGTGGAAGACAGCGTCCTCAACGACGCGTTGGAAGGCCAACGGCGCAATGTCCGCTCGACGCCGACTTTCGCCGTCGGGGAGCGGATCTATCCGGGCGAACTTCATATGGATGCGTTCGAGCGAATCCTCGATCCGTTGCTCCGGCAGTCGTCGCCCCCGGCGACCAGATAGGACGGCGATGGGCGAGCTCGGCGAGTTGGTCCGCGACTACGGGCCTTGGATTTACACGCTCCTGTTCGCCTACACGGCGCTCAAGAGCGGCTACCTGCCGGTGATCGCCGGCTACTTCGCGTCGCTGGGCGACCTCGACGTGGCCTTGGTCGCGATGTCGGCGTTCCTCGGCGCATGGCTCGGGGACGAGGCGCGCTTTTGGATCGCCCATCGCTATGCCGACCGAATCCGCGCCATGCCCCGTTTGGCGCGGTCCATCCGGGTCGCCGAGACGGCGATCGACCGATGCGGCGCCTGGTACATCTTCCTCTATCGCTACGCCAAGGGCCTGCGCACGCTTGGCTCGATTCCCATCGGCCTTCTGGGCTGGCGCTGGCGCCGGTTCGGCCCACTCAATCTGTGTTCCGCGGCGGTTTGGGTCGCCGTCACGGTGGGCATCGGATATCTCGCGGGCGATGCGGCCGTCGCCGCGATCGGCGAGCGCGCCGGCTCGATCGGGGTCGGAGTCCTGGTCGTCATGCTTGCGGGATCTGCGATCGTCGTGAGCTTGGCCGCGCGGAACGCGGCTTCGACCACGAAGCAACCGGCTTCCCCGCCCCCATGATCGCCTGGAACCGCATCCGCCTGGTCGCCGGCACGACCGTCGCAGCTTTCGCCGTCGATCAAGTCGCGAAACGATTGATGATCGATTTCGTCTTCGCCGACACTCGATCCGTCGCCGTCGCTCCGTTTTTCAACCTGACGCTCGGCTTCAATTTCGGCGTCAGCTTCGGAATGTTCGACGAAACGTTCTTCGACGCCGTTTGGGTCCTTGTCGCCATCAAAGCGACGATCCTCGTCCTCGTCGCCGGCTTCGCTTACAAGACCGGCGACGGGATCGAGGCGTTCGCGTTCGCGCTTGTCCTCGGCGGCGGCCTGGCCAACCTGGTCGATCGCGTCCGCATCGGCGCGGTGATCGACTTCCTCGACCTGCACTACGCCGGCTGGCACTGGCCGACCTTCAACACGGCCGACATCGCGATCGTTGGCGGCTGCGTCATCGTCGGGTTCCGCGCGTTCTTCG
>JAMNXK010000117.1 GCA_023653245.1 Tagaea sp. | reverse complement strand
GGAGAACGCCGGCTTCGCCCAGGCTTGCGCGGATGCGGGCATCGTCTTCGTCGGCCCGCCGCCCGCCGCGATCCGCGCGATGGGCGGGAAGAGCGAAGCCAAGGCGCTGATGGTCGCCGCGGGCGTGCCGGTCGTGCCCGGCTATCATGGCGCCGATCAAGATCCGGCGCTGCTCGCGACGGAAGCCGGGAAGATCGGCTATCCGGTGCTGATCAAGGCTTCGGCCGGCGGCGGCGGCAAGGGCATGCGCATCGTGCGCGCGGCTTCCGCGTTCGCCGACGAGCTCGCCGGCGCGCGGCGCGAGGCGCAATCGGCCTTCGGCGACGCGCGGGTGCTGATCGAGAAGTATCTCGATCGACCGCGCCATATCGAAGTCCAAGTGTTCTGCGATTCCCACGGCGACGGCGTCTATCTGTTCGAGCGCGATTGCTCGCTCCAGCGCCGGCACCAGAAGGTGATCGAGGAAGCGCCCGCCCCGGGCATGACGGCCGAGCGGCGCAAGGCGA
Source organism: Tagaea sp. (assembly GCA_023653245.1). The sequence continues at coordinate 6,196 of JAMNXK010000117.1, read as the reverse complement.
TGGGCGAAGCGGCCGTGCGCGCGGCCAAGGCCGTGGGCTATGCCGGTGCGGGCACGGTCGAGTTCATCGCCGATCAAAGCGGCGCGTTCTACTTCATGGAGATGAACACCCGACTGCAGGTCGAACACCCGGTCACCGAGGCGATCACCGGCCTCGATCTGGTCGAGTGGCAGATCCGCGTGGCGCGCGGCGAACGTTTGCCCCTGACCCAAGAGCGATTGCGGATAACCGGCCACGCTTTCGAAGCGCGGCTTTACGCCGAGGACCCCGAGCGCGATTTCCTCCCCTCGACCGGCAAGCTGCATCGCCTGGCGTTCCCCAAGGCGGGCGCGCGCATCGACACCGGCGTGCGCGAGGGCGACGAGGTCTCGATCCACTACGATCCGATGATCGCCAAGCTGATCGTTCACGGCCCCGACCGGACGACGGCGCTCCAGCGTTTGGCGGCGGCGCTCGACGCGACGCGCATCGTCGGACCTTCGAACAACGTCGCGTTCCTGGCGCGCGTCGCGCGCCATGCGGCGTTCGCGGCGGGGGAGATCGACACGGGCTTCATCGCGCGCCACAAGGCCGATCTGGTGCCCGCGCGCGGACCCGCGCCGGACGAAACGCTGGCGCTGGCCGCCCTCGCGGTGGTGCGGGCGCGGGCGGATGCCGCGCTCGCGGCCGAACCGTTCAGCCCGTGGTCCCATGCGCAAGGCTGGCGCCTGAACGGCGACGCGCATGACGATCTCGCCTTCAAGGATGGCGCGAACGAGGTCGCGCTGCGCGTCCATTACCGGCCGGGCGGCTACGCGATCGAGACGCCCGGCGGCACGATGGAAGCCAAGGCCGCTTTGTCGAAAGACGGGCATCTGATCGCCACGCTCGACGGGCGCAAGCTCGAAGCGGATATCGTCCGGCGCGGGCTCGACATCGTCGTGTTCCTTGGCGCCGCGGCGACGCCGCTGACGCTGATCGATCGTCTGGCCGCCGCCGAAGGCCAGCAAGCGGGGGCGGGCAAGCTCGTCGCCCCCATGCCGGGCAAGATCGTCGCCGTCGCCGTGGCGGCGGGCGAAACGGTCACGCGCGGCCAGAAGCTGGTCGTGCTCGAAGCCATGAAGATGGAGCATACGATCGTCGCCCCCGCCGACGGCACGGTCGTGCGCGTGCGCTTCAAGCCCGGCGAGCAGACCGCCGAAGGCGAGGAGCTGGTGGTGTTCGAGGCCACCCCCGAATGATCCCGGCGCGCGTGAAGATGGTCGAGGTGGGCCCGCGCGACGGGTTGCAGAACGAGCCCGTGCCGCTCGACGCCGCGTCCAAGATCGAGCTGATCGAGCGTCTGGCCGACGCGGGCCTGGCGGTGGTCGAGGCGGGCTCGTTCGTTTCGCCCAAATGGGTGCCGCAAATGGCCGACACCGACAAGGTGATGGCCGGCATCCGGCGCAAGCCGGGCGTGTCCTATCCGGTGCTGGTGCCCAATCTCAAGGGCCTCGAAGGCGCGCTCGCCGCCAAGGCCGGGGAGATCGCGGTGTTCGGCGCGGCGTCCGAAAGCTTCTCGCGGCGGAACATCAATTGCTCGATCGCCGAGAGCCTCGAGCGTTTCGCGCCCGTCGTCGCGCAAGCGCGCGCGCGCGGCCTGCGCGTGCGCGGCTACGTGTCGTGCGTGCTGGGCTGCCCCTACGAAGGCGAGGTGGCGCTCGCCGCAGTCGTCGACGTTTCTGCCAAGCTGTTCGCGATGGGCTGCTACGAGATCTCGCTGGGCGATACGATCGGCGTGGGCACGCCCGGCAAGGCGCAAGCGATGGCCGACGCGGTGGCCGAAGCGATCCCGCGCGACAAGCTCGCCGTGCATTTCCACGACACCTGGGGCCAGGCCCTGGCCAACATCCATGCTTGCTTGGAGCGCGGCATCGCGACGGTCGACTCGGCCGTGGCGGGGCTGGGCGGCTGCCCCTACGCCAAGGGGGCGTCGGGCAACGTCGCGTCGGAGGATGTGCGCTACATGTTGGGGGGATTGGGCGTCGAAACCGGGGTCGATCTGGCGAAACTTGCGCAAGCGGGCCGGTTCGTCTGCGAAAAGCTCGGGCGCCCGCCCGCCGCCAAGGCCGCCCAGGCGCTGGCCGCGCGGCTTGAAAAGGACTCGGCGCGGGCCTAATGTCCCCGGCGGGTTAAGGGGTTAACGCCGGTTCGATGGCTTATCAATTCAACAAAATCCGGGTTCTGCTCGCCGAGGACAATCCGCATATGCGGAAGCTCCTGAAGGCGCTGCTCGAAGCCATCGGCGTGAAGGACATCGCCGAGGCGACGGATGGCGGCGTGGCGTGGATGATGATGAAGCAGAACCCGGTCGATTTCGCGCTGATCGATTGGGAGATGTATCCCGTCAACGGCCTCGAGCTCGTGCGCAAGATCCGCATGGAAACCGACAGCCCCAACCAATTCCTGCCGATCATCATGGTCACCGGCCATACCGAGCGCGCGCGGGTGATGAAGGCGCGCGATCTGGGCGTGACGGAGTTCCTGGCCAAGCCGGTCTCGGCGCAGACCCTCGCCCAGCGCATCGAGGAATTGATCGAGCGCCCGCGCCCCTATATCCGCACGCGCGAGTATTTCGGCCCCTGCCGCCGGCGCAAGAAGGGCGGCATCTATATCGGGCCCGAACGCCGCGAAGTGGCGGGGCTTTGACATGAGCCAAGGTCCCGCCGGCGGCGGCAAGAAATTCCAAGTGATGAATCCGCCCAACACGCTCAAGGCGCGGGTCGGCGTGGGCGGGCTCGACGCCGGCGCCGTCAAGCGCATGGAAGGCGCGATCCAAGGGTTGAAGGGCGATTTCGAAACCCAGGCGAAGGCCGACGTCGCCAAGCTGGTGGTCGCGGCGGGCGAGCTGCTGCGCGCGCCCAACGATTTCGAAAAGCGCCAGACCGTCTACATGCTCGCCCACGAGCTGCGCGGGCAGGGCGGCTCGTTCGGCTATCCGCTGGTCACGCGCTTCGGCGACCAGCTGTGCCGCTACCTCGACGCGGCCGACACGCTCGACGCCAAGGCGCTGGTCGTGGTCAAGGCCGCCGCCGACGCGATCGCGGTGGTGATCGTCAACGGCGTGTCGGGCGACGGCGGGGACACGGGCCGGCAGCTCGTGGCGATGCTCGACAAGGTGGTCGCCCAAATGAAGGGCGAGGCATGACGCTGCATTTGGTGAAGCTGTGCGTCGGCTGCGAGTCGGTCGAAGACCTCGCGAGCTGGCAGAAAGAGCGTTTGGCCGATCAGCGCAAGCGCAAGGTCGCCAAGCCCCAGCTCAAGCACACGACGCGCAACGCCCCCAAGCGCGCCGACGAGATCGCCGGCGAAGGTTCGCTCTATTGGGTGGTGAAGGGCGTGATCCGCTGCCGCCAGAAGATCGTGGGATTCCGCACGGGGAAAACCCGCGAGGGCAAACCCTATTGCGACATCCTGCTCGCCGCCAAGCTCGTGCGCACCCGGCCCAAGCCGATGCGCGCGTTCCAGGGCTGGCGCTATTTCGAAGCGTCGTCCGCACCGCCCGATCTCGACGCCAAGGCCGAGGCGCGCACCGCGAACATGCCCTCGGCGATGGTCGAGGAATTGCGCGCCCTCGGGCTCGTTTGATGCGCAACGTCCTGTCGATCCAGTCCTGGGTGGCCTACGGCCATGTCGGCAACGCCTCCGCGGTGTTCCCCATGCAGCGTCTGGGCGTCGAGGTGTGGGCGATCCACACGGTGATGTTCTCCAACCACACCGGCTACGGCGCCTGGCGCGGGCCGGTCTTCGCGGTCGATCAGGTGCGCGCGGTGTTCGACGGCATCGCCGAGCGCGGCGTGTTGGACGAATGCGACGGCGTGCTCTCCGGCTATATGGGCGACGCAGGAATCGGCGAGGCGATCGTGGACGCGGCCGCGCGCGTCAAAGCCGCCAACCCCAAGGCGCTTTATTGCTGCGATCCGGTGATCGGCGACGTGGGCCGCGGCATCTATGTGCGGCCGGGAATCCCCGAGTTCATCAAGACCCGCGCGTTGCCGGTCGCGGATATCGTCACACCCAACCAGTTCGAGCTCGAATATCTCTCGGGCATCGAGGTGCGCGGCCTGGCGGACGCGTGCCGCGCGGCCGACGCGATCCATGCGCTGGGGCCGGCTTGCGTGCTGGTCACGTCGCTGCGTTCGGCCTCGCCATCCAAGGATCGGATCGCATTGCTGGTCTCCCATCGCGGGCGCCGGCACATGCTCGAAACGCCACTGCTCGCGGTCAACGTGAACGGCGCCGGCGACGCGATCGCGGCCCTGTTCCTGGTGCATTTCGGCCGTACCGGCGACGCGAAGTCGGCGCTCGAGAACGCCGCCGCGTCGATCTGGGGCGTGCTCAAGCGCACCGCCGAGCTGGGCGCTCACGAGCTGCAGACCGTCGCCGCGCAAGACGAGTTCGTGAGCCCTTCGCGGCGTTTCGAAGCGGTCGAAGTCTAAGGAAGCGCCGAACATGCTGGCCGCGATCTGCACCGCCTATGGCGGGCCCGAGACCGTTTCGATCCGCGACATTCCCAAGCCCGCGCCGCGCGCGCGCGAGATTCTGATCCGCATGCGCGCGGCGTGCGTGACCTCGGGCGATGCGCGCGTTCGCGCGGCCAACTTCCCGCCCGGCTTCGCGCCGCTCGCGCGTTTGGCGCTGGGGCTGCGGGGCCCGCGCCGCGCCGTGCTGGGGGCGGAAGGGGCGGGAATCGTGGAAGCGTGCGGGCGAAACGTCACGCGGTTCGAGGAAGGCGACGCGGTGTTCGCGCTATTCGGCGCGCGCTTCGGCGCGCATGCCGAGTACGCGGTGCTGCCCGAGACCGGCGCGATCGCGCCGATCCCGCGCGGCTATTCCTTCGAGCGCGCGGCGGCGATCGCTTTCGGCGGCACGACGGCGCTGCATTTCCTGCGCGATCGGGCCCGCGTGGCGCCGGGCGAACGCGTGCTGGTGAACGGCGCGTCCGGCTCGGTCGGTTCGGCGGCCGTGCAGATCGCGCGGGCTTTGGGCGCGCGCGTGACGGGCGTGTGCTCGGCGGCGAATGCCGCGCGGGTGCGCGCGCTGGGCGCCTACGAGACGATCGACTATGCCGCGCGCGACTTCGCCGATGGGCGGGAGCGCTGGAACATCGTGTTCGACGCGGTCGGCAACGCGCCGTTGTCGCGCGCCTGCATGGCTTTGGTGCCGGGCGGGCGCTTGGTCGCCGCGGTCGCGGGGCTGGGGGCGACGCTGGGTGCGGCCCTTCGCCCCAAGCGCGGCGCGCTGCGCGTCTTGGCCGGAATCGTGCCCGAGCGCGCCGAAGATCTCGCCTATCTCGCCGGTCTGTGCGAGTCCGGCGCGTTCGATCCGCCGATCGATTCGACATTCGCGCTCGCCGACATCGCGCAAGCGCACGCGCGCGTCGATACCCGGCGCAAGACCGGCGCCGTCGTCGTGACGATGCCGGGGTGAAGTTGCCGGACCTTCGGTCCGACGTATCTTTTTGAGATTCCCGGGTCGCGCCAAGGCGCGCCCGAGAATGACGGAAGAAAAAAGAGCCGTCATCTTCGTGCGAGCGAAGCGAGACACGGAGATCTCGTCAAGAAAAGTCGCGCCGAAGGCGCGGCGAGCTACCCGCGCGCCAGCGCGCGGTCGAGGAAGTCGAGCCGGTCCTGGCCCCAGAACGGCTCGTCCTTGTAGATGTAGGTGGGCGCGCCGAAGACCTGGCGGTCGATCGCTTCTTGCGTATAGGCGTCGAAGCGCTTTTTGGTTTCCTCGTTCTGCTCGGCCTCCCACAGGAAATCGGGCTTGCGGCCGTGCTCGGCGCAGATCGCCTTGAGCGTGGCGGGATCGGAGATGTCGCGCTCCTCGACGAAAACGGCGCGGTGGATGGCGAGGGTGAGCGCCATGGCGTTCAGCTCCTTCATGTCGGCCGCGACGATCAGGCGCGCGGCGAGCTCGGTGGGCACCGGCGCGTGTTTGGGTTTCAGGTTCAGCGGCACGTTCAGGAATTCGCGCCAGCGCTGAAGCTCGAACATCCGATAGGCCTGGCGCTGCTTGGGCCGTTGCGCCAAGGGCAGGCCGCCCGACGCGGCGAACACGCGCCCCATATCGACCGGCTTCACCTCGATATGCGCGCCGTGCTTCTTGGCGATCGCCACGAACCGCTCGTGCCCGAGATAGGCCCAGGGCGACATCGGGGTGAAGTAATAGTCGATCG
>JAMNXK010000116.1 GCA_023653245.1 Tagaea sp. | reverse complement strand
CGCATCGAGCGGCGATACTGCTCGACCGCCGCCACGACCGCCGGATTGGCGAAATCGTAGCGCCCGCCGCGCACCCAATCGAGCCCCTGCCCCATCACCCACGTGCCCGCTTCGACAACGAGGTTGGGATGCTCGACCGAGGTCGCGACCAGGCCGAACTGGCCTTGGTCGCGCTTGGTCGACTTCTCGATCGCCGCAAGCCACTCCTGCGGCGTCTTCGGCACCGACGCCCCCGCTTCGCTCAGCAGGCGTTCGTTGTAGTAGAGCAGCGAGCCGTAGCCCATCAGCAGAATGCCTTGGAACTTCCCTTCCCAACGCATGTCCGCTTGCAGCGGCGTCCAGTTCGCCACGATGTCGGTGCGTGCGAGCCTGTCGTCGAGGGGCGCGAGCCAGCCTTGCGAGGCGAAGGCCGCGAAGTTGCGCGTGGGCAAGTGAACGATATCGGGCGGGTTGTTGCCCGCGAAGCGCACGGTCATCTGCTGGACGTATTGGGCGAAGGGGATCGAGTAGAGATTGATCTTGGTCCCCGGATTGGCGGTTTCGAACTCGGCGATCAGCGCTTTCCACCAAGTCGAGACACCCGGCTCTTCGGCCTGCCAGGACGGGAAGTCGAGCGTCACGGCTTGAGCGTTCGCGGTCGAGGCGACGGCCAGCGTGGCGGCGGCGGTCGCGAGGAATTGACGGCGTTTCATGGTTTCCTCCTTGCGAGCTTGCGCTCGGCGGTTTCGATGGCGGCGAAAAGACGATCGGCTTCTTGACGGCCGAATTCCGTCGGCGTGTGGAAGGGCGCGCGATCGAGGGGCTCGGGCAGGCCCAGGCGCCGCGCCATCAGGCGCTTGCCGTAGGCGACCAGGCCGGGCAGCGAGCGCGTCATGAACACGACGAGCGGCAGCGCCGTTTCGTGCAAGCGCTCGGCTTCGGCGATGCGCGCCGGGTCGCCGCCGCGCAAGCCTTCGAACACCGCCACTTGCAACGCCACGCAATCGGGCGCCGGGATCAACCCCGCCCCGCCCGAGCGGATCAACGACACGAATTCCAATCCGCCATGCCCGCCGAACGCGTCGACCGCGCCGTCGCAGGCTTCGATCACGCGCGCGATCTCGACCGACCAGCCTTCGGCCTTCAGCAAGCGGATATTGGCGTGCGCCTTGACGAGTTCGACCAGCGCGTCGGGCGACAGCGACGACGCGAGATTGACCGGGTTGTTCTGGATCGCCACGGGCAGCTCGATGCGATCGGCGATCGCGCCGAAATGTCGTTGCAGCTCGCGCTCGGGAATCCCCGCACCCGGCGGCGGCTGCAAGATCGCCCAATCCGCACCCGCTTGCTTGGCGTGGCGCGCGAACGCGATCTGGCCTTCGACGTCCGGCTCGGCGATCGTCACCGCGTAGGGCACGCGCTTGGCGATCGCCGCCCCCACGACATCGACCAAATGGCGCCGCTCGGCCGTGTCGAGCTTGTTGACCTCGGTGACGAGCCCAAGCACCGTGATCCCGTGCGCGCCCGCCGCCAAGCAATGCTCGACTTGCGCGCGCATCGCGTCTTCGTCGAGCCCGCCGTCGGCCCGAAAGAAGGCGTAGAGCACCGGATAGATGCCCGAATAGCGCATCGCGGTCAGCCGATCACGTGCGCGAAGACCGACGGGTGCGGCTCGACGCCGAGCCCGGGGCCCTCGGGCAGGCGATAGAAGCCCGCAGCGCAGCCCATATCGCCGGTCACGTAGCGCAGGTTCTTGTCGAAGATCGAATGCTGGTACTCGTGATAGGGCACGCGCTTGAGCGAAGACGTCGCCGCCAAGCTCGCGGCCATGAACACGCCGATCCCGATCGAGGCGTGCGGGATCGTATCGACGTGGAAAGCGTGCGCCATGCGGCCGATGGCCATGAACTCGGTCACGCCGGTATGGCCCATTTCGGGCTGGATGATCGACATCGCGCGCTTCTCGAAGCGTGGCCGGTACTCGAACGCCGTGCGCCATTCCTCGCCCAGCGCCAGCGGACCGCCGATGCCGCGCGCGACCAGCGTTTGGCCTTCGATATCCTCGGGCTCGCACGGCGCTTCGGCGAAATAAAGATTGTGGGTTTCGAGCCGTCGGATCAGGCGGATCGCCTCGCCCGCCGTGAACTTCCAGTGCAGATCGACCATCAGATCGACCGATGGACCCACCGCCTCGCGCAGCGCCGCCATCTCGGCGACGATGCCTTCTTCGGACATCGCGGCGGCGAACTTGATCGCCTTGTAGCCCTTGCCCACCCACGCGACCGCGAGATCGCAGCGCTCCTTGAGCGTCGCCTTGGGCAGACCCGAGACATAAGCCGGCAAACGTTCGTGCCGCCGCCCGCCCAGCAGCTTGGCCAGCGGCAGGCCGGCGATCTTGCCGTAGAGATCCCACACGGCGATATCCACGCCCGCGAGCGCATCGACATAGTAACCGCCGAAGAACCCGCGCACGCGCATCAGATCGTAGAGATCCTCGTGCAGTACCACCGGATCGCGCGGATCGCGGCCGAGAATCACCGGCCCGAGCACGTCGTCGACGATCGCTTTGACGGCTTGGGGCGCCACGATCCCGTAGGTCTCGCCCCAGCCAACCTTGCCGCTTTCGGCCGTGACCTTCACCAGCACCGACATGTCGCTCGACGGATAGATCGAGCGGTTGCCTTTGCGGATCAGATAGCCCTTCTCGTTGATGCGCTCGCCCTCGCGCAAGGGCCCGAGATAGGGCACGTCGCGCGGGATGGAGACGATGAAGGTCTCGACTTTGCGGATCGCATCGAAGCTCATGCGCGGACCTTCTCGGACAGGAGATCGGCGGCCTCTTCGATCAAGGCCGCCAGTTCGGCTTGGTCGCCCGCGTCGGGCACGGGGCCGGCGGCGCGCGCGTGCGTGGATTGCAGAAGCCCGCGCGCGCGCAAGGTCTCCTTGGTCATGCGCACGCGGAAGGTTTGCTGGAACAGCAAGAGCGGCAGCGTGCGCGAATAGAGCGCACGCGCGCGTTTGACGTCGCCTTGCGCGAAGGCGCGCGCGATCGCGACATGGATGTCGGCGAGTTCGCTCGCCGGCATGGTGCCCGCGGCACCGCGCGCCAGCTCGTCCATCAGATAGCGAGCACCCGCCCCGCCGAACACGCCGTCGAGCTTGCCCCCGGCGGCCGCGAGAATGCGCGTGACGTTCTGCCCGCAAGGCAGCGTCTCCTCCTTCACGTAGCGGATCGCGCTCACGCCCAGCGCCACCGCCGCGACCGCTTCGGGCTTGAGGCCGGCGCCCATCGGCGCGGGCGCGTTCTGCAACATGATCGGGATCGGGCAATGCGCGGCGACTTCCGCGTAGAACGCGATCTGCTTGGCGACGTCGGCACCGCACGCGGCGGGCGCCATGATCATGGCCGCCGCAGCGCCGGCGCGCGCGCCTTCCGAGGCGCGTTCGGCCGCTTCGAGCGGATCCGCCGCACTGGCACCCACGACGAAGGCCGCGCGCCCACGCAACGCCCCGCCCACGACCGCGACCATGTCGCGCCGCTCGGCGGCGGAGAGCGTCTCCACCTCGCTCGCCATGCCGGGATAGACGACGCCGTCGGCCCCCGATTCCAGCACGAATTCGAGCACGCGTTCGAGGGCGTCCGCATCGACCGCGTCGTCCGTGGCGAAGGGCGTGGGCAGAACGGGAAAGACGCCGCGCAGTTTTTTCATTTCACGGCTCCGGCGGTGACGCCTTCGATGAACCAGCGTTGCAGGAAAGCGAACACGATCACAAGCGGCGACGAAGCGACCAGCGACGCCGCCATCGCCCCGCCCCAATCGGCGTTGACCTCGTTGAGGTAGCTCAGCAGCAGGCCCGGCCCGATCGTGCGCTTGCTCTCCGACACGATCAGCGTCAGCGAATAGAGCAGATCGTTCCACGACCACATGAAGCCGTAGAGAAAGACGGTCACGAGTGCGGGCACCGAGACCGGCAGCACGATGGTGTGGAAGATGCGCAGCTCGCCCGCCCCGTCGGCGCGCGCGGCTTCGATGAGCTCGCTCGGGATCTGCGAGAAATAGCTGTAGAGCATGTAGGTCGATACGGGCAACGCGAAGACGATGTAGGACAGCGTGAGGCCCAGATGCGTGTCGATGAGGCCGAGCGACGTGACCAGCGGGTAAAGGCTGATGAGCAGCAGGCCGAAGGGAAAGACCTGCGCCGACAACAGCAGCAGCATCGTCGCGCGCCGTCCGGCGTAGCGGAACTTGGCGAAGGAATAGCCCGCGTACATCGCCAGCATCGTGTTGATCGCCGCGGCCGAGCCCGAGACCATCAGCGAATTGCCGAGCTGATCGAGCAAGCGGCCGCGCCCGAAGGCGGTGACGAAGTGTTCGAGCGTCGGCGCCTTCGGCCACAGCGTGGGGATGATCCGATAGAGTTCCGCGTTGCCCTTGAACGCCGATATGCCCAGCCAATAGATCGGGAAGAACAAGAACAGCGCCATCGCGACCAGCGTGCCGCCGAACACGATCCTTGCCGCGCGCGAGGTGAGATCGAGCATCGTCACACCCCTTTCAGCAAGTGGCGCAGATAGAACGCCGCCGCCGGCAGGATCGTCGCCACCCACAGCAAGCCGATGGCCGAAGCGAGGCCGGTGTCCCACTGGTCGAAGGCGCGCCGATAGACTTCGATCGACAGGACGGCCGTGGCGCGCACCGGCCCGCCGCCGGTCAGCGCGTAGATCGTGTCGAAATGCTGGAGATTGCCGATCACGCCGAGCACCACCACGACCAGCAGCACGGGCCGCAGATGCGGCAGCACGTGATCGCGCAAGACCGGCCAGTTGGTCGCCCCGTCCACGCGCGCGGCTTCGATCTGCTCGCGGTCGAGGCTTTGCAGCCCCGCTAGGAAGAACGTCATGAACAGCGGAATCGACAGCCAGACTTTGGTGACCACGATCGCCGCCATGGCGCCGCCCGAGGTCGAGAGCCACGCGGTCGGAAAGTCGATGAGCCCGAGTTCGAGCAGCAGCGCGTTCAGCACGCCGAAGCGGCTGTTGAAGATCCAGCCCCAAACGAAGGCCGTGACCGTAGACGGCAGCACCCACGGGATCAACGACATCGCGCGCAACGCCGTGCGGCCGCGGAAGGGCTGATTGAGGATCAGCGCCCAGACGAGCCCGAGCAGCACCGTGAAACACGTGGCGAGCGTCACGTAGACGAGCGTCGTGACGAAGGAGCCGAGCACTTCCGGCGTGGCGAGGATGGTCCGGAAATTCGCCAGCCCGATATAGATCGGATTGGGCGTTTGCAGATCGTAGCGCGTGAACGCGTAGCTCAGCGCGCGCAGGAAGGGCCAAGCGATGACGAGGGCGAACGCGCCCAAAGCGGGGACGAGGAACAGCCAGCCGATCCGCCGTTCCCCCGCCTTGAGCCCGCCGCGTCGCGCGTCGGGCGATACGCGCATCGCCATGTCGCTCGTCGTCATCGCCTGGCCCGGTTCCGCTCAGCCGCGCCGCGCCATCGACGCTTCCATGCGCGTGTGCATGGCGGCGGCCGCGGCGGCGGCCGGTTTCTGGCCGAGCAACGCGGCTTGCGTTTCCTCGGTCAGGATGGTCGACAGCTCGGGCGAGTTCGTCCAGATGCCGATCTCGTGCTTCATCGTGGTGCCGACGGCCGCCGCCCAGTTCTTCAGGAACTGGTCGTTCTGCACGCCCGGCGAAGCGCGGCCGCTCTTGGTCGTCGGCAAGCCGCCCAGCTGCAAGGGCAGCGTCGTCTGCACGGAATCGGCGATCAGATGGCGCATCCAGCGCGCGCCGGCGGAATCGCGCGCCGGCACCCCGGAGGTCGAGAACATCGACACGATATGGCCCCACTCGATCGAGAGCGGTGCCGCACCCGCTTGCGCCATCGGCATCTTCATCGGCAGCACGAAAGCGTCGGCCGCTTCGCCGCGCCCCGAGAAGTTGCGCGCGAAGGACTTGGCCGCCGGCGCGTCGATGTAGAAGGCGCAATTGCCTTGCGCGAACAGGCGACGCGCGTCGGGCCGGTCGATTTCGGGCGCCACCAGGCGATCGCGCATCAGGCCGGCGATGAAGTCCATCGCCGCGCGGGCTTCGGCCGAGTTCATCGTCACCTTGCCGTCGTCCTGGATCATTCGTCCGCCATGCGCCCAAACTAGGAGCAGCACGTCGAGCGGCACCGAGCCGGGATTCTTCGTCGCCATCGCGTAGGGCACCGAGTTGGGCACGCGGTCGCGCACGGCGACCAACGCGGCGCGGAATTCCGCCAGCGTCGTGGGCACGGCGGCGATCCCGGCTTTGGCCATCACTTCGCGATTGGCGACCATGCCGATCGAGCCGCTGATCAATGGCAGCCCGACCATCTTGCCGCCGACGCGGCCCATGGCGAGCACGGAGGGATCGAGTGCGGCTTCGAGCTCGGCCTTGCCGAGCACCGCGTCGAGATCGACGATCTCCTGCATTTGGGCGATCGCCGGCAGCCAGCGATCCTGGACCTGTGCCGTCACCGGCAAGGTGCGCGAGCGCTGGCGCAGCTGGATGTTGCGCTGCATGTCGCCCCAGGCCGAGCCGATCGGCTCGACCGTTATTCCGCTCGACGCGCGGAAATCGTCGAACACTTTCTGCACGAAGGGCCGGTTCGGGTCCTCCGCGAAGGTGAAGCTCATGAAGTTGACGCCCGCCCCTTGAGCGCGGGCCAGCGACGGCATGGCGAGCGTGGCGGCGCCGGCGGCCGCGAGCCCGGCGAAGTTTCTACGCGTGAGTT
>JAMNXK010000115.1 GCA_023653245.1 Tagaea sp. | reverse complement strand
TACGGGCGTGCTTCTTCGGCTCTACGGCGCCCAGCGCGAGGACATGACCGAGGTCGTGAACCTGTTCCTCGACAACGCCGCGCGCCAGATCGCGGCGATCGAAACGGCGATCGCGCAAGGGGCGGTCGAAGACGCGCGCGAGACCGCGCACGCGCTCAAGGGTGCCGCGCGCTCGGTCGGCGCCTACGCCATGGGCGACGCGGCCGCGCGGCTGGAGACGGAATTGCGTGCCGGCCGGGTCTCGCCCGCTTCGCTCGAGACGCTGCGCGCGCGGCTGGAAGCCGCACGGCCGATCCTGATGCGAGCCCCGCTGGCGCGCGACGGGAGCGGGCCGTGAGCGATCCGCGCTACGCCAAGCTCGGCGTCCTGGTCGTCGACGATTCGCCGGTCGTGCGGGCGATGGTCTCGCGCATGCTCGAACAATTGGGCTTCGGGCGCGTCGCATCGGCGGCGGACGGCGAGGCGGCGCTCGCGCACGTCATCGCCGCCGATCCCGCGCCCAATCTGATCGTCTGCGATATCGGCATGAAGCCGATGGACGGCATGAGCTTCGTGGCGGCGTTGCGCGCGCTGGCGGAAATGCGCCTCGCGCGCCTGCCGGTCGTGTTCCTGACGGCGACGGCGAGCGCCGAGCTGGTCCGCCGCGCCAAGGAACTGTCGGCCAACGGCTATATCGTCAAGCCGGTGACGCCCGAAGCCCTGGCGCTGCGGGTCGAACGCGCGCTGTTCGCGAACGCCTAGATTTCGACGTCGAGCTTGTGATTGCCCGAGCGGCGCTGCGCCTTGGCGCCAAGCGCGTTCGCGTCGGAATCGACGCTCTCGCCGGTCTTCGTCCGGTCTTGCGCCGCGCCGGAATTGCCCGCGCCCGTGCCTTGCTTCAGCCCCTTGGCGGTCTGCGCGCGCGACGAATTCTGCGCCGACACGTTCGCCTGCGGCAGATGCTGCGGCTGGGGCGGCGGGTGGTGAACCGCATTCTGGGTCACCGCCAGCGGTGGCGGAATGGGCATCACGGGCATGACACGAATGTATCACGAGTTCGCTTTCGATGCGCGAAAGACCACTCAAGAAACTGAAAAACAACGTCATTCTCGGGCGAGCGCAGCGAGACCCGAGAATCTCGAAGAGAACGCGCCGCGCCTTCGGCGCGACGTTTCTTGGCGAGGTCCTCGGGTCAAGCCCGAGGACGACGGAAGATATATGGCGTGTCGCCCTATTGACCGCGCGGGCCGACGGCGACGTCGAACTCGAGGACGATGTTGGGGCCTTGGGCGAACACGGCCTCGATGCGCACCCGGCGGCCTTCGCGCGGTACTTCGACGACGGCGGTGAAACTGCCATCGGCGTTGAACACGACTTGCGCGTCGGCGATGCGCAGCTCGGCCAGTGCTGCGTCGGCGCGCACGCGGCCCACCAGACTCACGAATCCGGGGTCGGAGACGGTCATGCGCCGCCCGGCGCGGCCTTGATCCCAAACCGGAAAGGCGACTTGGATTTCGCGCGCCCGTGGTGCCGCCGCCGCCGGCGCGCGCGCGACGATCGCCGCACTCGGCACGTAGCCGAGCGCGCCTTCTTGCGTCGATACGAGCGCCCAGCCCGCGCGGGCGGTCTCCGCCAGACGGATGAGCGGGCGCCCCGCCGCCAGCGTTTGGATCGCTTCGGCGTTGTCGTCGGGTGCGGCGCGCAAAGCGGTCGCGCGTTGGGTGGCGAACTCGGCCGCGAGGCCGCGCGTGGCGATCGTCGCGGCCGTGCGCGCAAGCGGCGCCGGGCGGGGGGCCGGCGCGGCCAGCCCGCGCGCGCGCAATTCGCCTTCGACGCGGCCGATGCGCTCGATCAGCACCAAGTTCTCGGCGCGCAAACGCTCGATCTCGGGCAGCGCGTAGGGGCCTTCGAACTCGTCGAGCCGTGCGCGGGTCATCGCATAGGCTTGGCGCAGCGCTTCGATCGATTCCGGCGGGCGGCCTTCCAGTGCGAGCTCGAAATCCGCGTAGACCAGCTTGCCGGTCAGGCGTCCGTCGGCGATGCGCGCCTCCAGCCGCACGCGGCCTTGCGGATTGTCGGGATCGGCGGTTTCGCCGGCGAACGCGCCATCGGCGAAGCGCGCGGGCTTGAACACCAGGCCGCGGGGCCGGATCTCGATCGCGTAACCGCCGTCTTCGCGCCTGACGTCCCACACCGCGCGCGGATGGCCGATGCGCGGGCGCAGATTGGCGCCGAAGATCGGGATGTTGGCGAGGGTTTCGTTGACCGGCGGTCCGCGCTCGGCGACCAGCCAGAACCCTGTGGAATCGTCGAGCGGCGAGGCTGGCTCTTGCGCGGCGACCGGCGCCGCGAAGATCAGCGCCGCGACGAAGGCGGCGATCAGCCGTCGGAAACGACTTGCTTGCACGCCAAAATCACGAAGCCTTGATCCTCGGGATAGCGCGCGCGGATCCGGCCGGTCGCGTCCTTCTCGGTATAGGCCTCGATCTCGATGAAATGCTGGTTCTGCCATTCGTCCTTGAAGAACTTGTGGTGCTCGCCTTGCTTGACCGCTTGGCGGACCTGCTCGTTGTAGATGGCGAACTCGAATTTCTGCTTCTTGAACATCCGCGCCGTTCCGTTTGCCGTGCTCGGGCGCATTCTCGCCATTTACGCGCGCGGCGCAAGCCCCGCGCCGCGACCGCGCGGCGCCACGAGCCAGATCCATGCCGCCGCCTGCGTGGCGATCGCCGCGAACAGCACCGCCGAGTGACCGGCGGCTTGGTCGGCGCCGAAACGCGCCAGCGCCACGCCGATGCCCCATTGGATGACGAAGGCGAGGGCGAAGGTCAGGACGTTCACGGCGGCGTTCACCCTTCCGGCCATGCCGGGCTGGAAGTTTTGCGTCGCGACCGCATAGCCGAGGATACATCCGCAGCCCGCGAAGCCGAACGCCGTCCACAGCAGATGCGGGTGCGTCGTGGCGCCCAGAGCGATGGGGACCTGGGCGGCGACGAACACGGCGGAGAAGCCGGCGAAAAGATGGCGCGTGGAAACGCCGCGCGCGACCAGGCGATCGGCGAGCACGCCGAAGAACGGATAGCCCACGGCCATGGTCGCGGTGACCAGGAACAGTCCCTCGGCCACGCCGAGCCGATCGAGGCCGGCGACGTCGCGCAGCCACGGACCCGCCCACAAGGATTGGTAGGATAGATAGACCCCGTGGGTGATCGCGGTCATCGGCGCCACGCGCCAGAACGCGGGATGGACGAGCACCCCGGCCATGCCGCGCGCCTGTGCCGCGAGGCCTTCGCCGGTCCCGCCGGCGGGCCGTTCGCGCGGGGCGACGAGCCAGATCGTCGCGGCGACCAAGATCGTGAGCGCCGCCATGACGGCCAAAATCCAGCGCCACCCCATCGTCGCGAGCGCGAACTCGACCGGCAGCGTCGCCGAGGCGGCACCCAAGCCGCCGAATCCCAGCAGCGTGCCGTTCGCCAAGGGCAGGCGATCGATCGGCCAGTAAAGCGTGTTGGCCTTCATGGCGGCGATCAGGCAGGCGGCGACGCCCAAGCCGATCAGCGCGCGACCCAGCGCCAATTGCGCGATGCCCTCGGCGGCCGCGAACACGACCGCGCCGCAAGCCGCGAACAGCAACAAAACGCCCTCGACGCGCCGCGGGCCCCAGCGATCGAGCGCCACGCCCAAGGGCAATTGCGCCAGCGCGAAGGCGGCGAAATAGGCGCTCGTGACCGCGCCCAGCGCCGCCGGATCGAGGGCGAGGTCGCGCGTCATGTCCGGCGCGATCGCGCCGTTCACCACCCGGAACGCGTAGCTCAGGAAATATCCGGCGGCGAAAGGCAGATAGCCGCGCGCGACTTTGCCCGCGAACGAGATCGGCGGCGCCACTTCAGGCCGCGACGAACAGGGCGCGGCCCTTGTCGGTGAGCTTGCAGATCAGCCAGTCGGGCTTCAGCGGATTGGCGAACCACGGCTCGCACCAGCCATTCTCCAGGCAGGACTTCACCGTGCGCGGGTCGATTCTTTTACCTTCGCCCAAGAACAGGGGCAATTTGCCGCCGGGCTGGTCGAGCCCGCGCGCCAGCCAAGCGCGCTGCAACGCCGTCGGCTCGCCGGGGGCGGGCGGAAGGCCTTTGGGTTTGGCGTCGCCCTGACGCGGCGGCGCCGGAGGTTCGTCGAATCCCGACACGCGACGCACCGGAAAAGGAATGGGTTGGGCGGACATGAACCTGACGGCGGAAAAGAAAGTTGCGCGCGCAGTCTAAGCCGGGCGCGTGTCCGGCGCCAAGAGAAGGGCGATCCGTCATTTATATCAAACTGTTGTGCGCCGCTTGCCGCGACGTCGTTTCGGTTCGGGAAAGCTCGCGTCGCCGACGACGACGCGTCGTGGCCGTATCGATCGTTACGATTTTCGATTCATCCATCGCTGAAGCCGCGGCTATGATAAAATCAAAACACAGCTATACGGTGCCCAGTATCGTTGTGATTTCCGCACTGGAGACTGGATATTCGGACTATTTGGCGTGGCGGCGTGCGCAGGTTCCTTAAGATTGATTTCAGTCCAAGCGCTCTATAGTGCGCGCCGCAACCGCAGGAGAAACCCACGATGTCGGCCGCGCCCACGAAAACCCCCGTGACGAAAGCGCCGCGCGACGGCCGCGAGTCGCGGCGCACCACCGCCGTGGACGTGCAGATCGGCCGCAATTTGCGCAAGCGCCGGATCGAATTGGGCATGACGCAGACCCAACTCGCCGAGGCCTGCGGCATCACGTTCCAGCAGGTGCAGAAATACGAGAACGGCGCCAATCGCGTGTCGGCGGCGCGGTTGTGGCAGTTCGTGGCGCTGCTCGGCCTGCCGTTGGAGGCGTTTTTCGAGGGTCTGGGCGCGCCCACGGCGCACACAAAGCCGGCGGTGCCGGATCCCGAACGCCGCAGGATCGACGACGAGACGGCGAAATTCGCGCGCCGTCTGGCGGAAATCAAGGATCCCAAATTGCGCCAGCGCCTCAAGGCGATGCTGGCGTCCTTCGTGGACGCGCCGGAGTGATGCGCGCCCATCCCCGCCGGGCCGGACACGTCGAAGCGCGATTCGTGAGCGTGGGGCGGCGGCGGGCCGCTTTGCGGCTCGAGCCGGCGTTCTGGCGCGCGCTGGAGGACATAGCCATCGAGCGGCGTTTGCAGATCGAGGAATTGTTGCGGGACATCGCGCCGCCGCGCAGCGGGCGCTTCGTCGCCGCCGACGTGCGCACGGCCGTGCTCGGGCATTACTGGCACGCGCAAGCCGAGCTTGATTGAAGGGCGCGCGCGCGCGCACAATGCGCCGCATGAAGTCCGTCTCCACGAGTTCCGGCGTTCCCGCCTATGCGATGGCCTTCTCCAATATGGGCCACGCCTATTCGCATTTGCTCACGATGCTCTACCCGACCGTCGTGCTGGCGCTCGAGAAAAGCTGGGGCCTGACCTATGGCGAGTTGATCACGCTGATGCTCGCGGGCCAGATCCTGTTCGGCGCCGCGGCCTTGCCGGCGGGCTGGCTGGGCGATCGCTGGTCGGCCGTGGGCATGATGACGATCTTCTTCGTCGGCACCGGCGCCGCCGCGATCGCCACGGGTCTGGCGCGCTCGACCGTCGAGATCGCTTTCGGCCTGGCGGCGATCGGGCTGTTCGCGTCGATCTATCACCCGGTCGGCATGGCGTGGCTGGTGCGCATGGCCGAGAATCGCGGCCGGGCGCTCGGTACCAACGGAATCTACGGCGCGGTGGGCATCGCACTCGCCCCCTTGATCGCGGCGGCGCTCACGGATCTGGTTTCGTGGCGCGCGGCCTTCATCGTGCCGGGGGCGACGGCCGTGCTGTTCGGCGCCGCTTTGTGGGTCGCTTGGCGGTTGGGCAAGGTCGTCGACGTGCAAGTCGACGCCAAGCCCGCGCCCGAGCCCGCCAAGGGCGACGTCAAGCGCGCCTTCATCCTGCTCAGCGTCACGATGACATGCGTCGGCTTCGTCGGCTCGACGATGTCGATCGTGTTGCCCAAGCTGTTCGAACAACGCCTGGACCTATCCGGAGAGGGCACGTTGGGCGTCGGCGCCATGGTGGCGATCGTCTATCTGATCGCGGCCACCGGCCAGTATTTCGGCGGACGGCTGGCCGATCGATACGCGATGAAACGCGTCTATCTGAGCTGCTATCTGATCGTCACGCCCTGCCTGTTCCTCGCGGCGATGTTCGATTCCTGGGCGCTGCTCGCCGTGGCCATGGCGGCGGTCTATCTCAACATCGCCTCGCTGCCGTCCGAGAACGCGATGCTCGCGCATTTCACACCGGCGAATTGGCGCGCGACCGCGTACGGCGCCAAGTTCGTCCTCGCCCTCGGCGTGGCCGCCGCCGCCGTTCCCGTCGCGGGCTGGGTGCAAGACACCTACGGCGACTTCTACTGGCTGTTCGTGGCGATGGGGGCGGCCGGGATTCTCGTGCTGCTGTTCGGCGTTTTCTTGCCGTCCGACCGCGCGGCGCCGAAGCCGGCGCTCGCACCGCAACCCGCCGAGTGATCAGCGCGCCGGCTTGCGCGCGCGCAGCACGATCGCGATCTGGCCGCACACGTTGTTGAAATGGCGCAGCGCGTCTTCGACCTGGACGCGATCGATCTCGCCGCGCGCCAGGCGCCCGTGCCATTCGTCGACGAGCTGGAAGTCGACATGCTCGATCTCGAAATCGATCCCGAGCTGCAGCCCGAGCGGCGTGTTCGCCGCCTTTTGCGCTTCCCATTGCCGGTTCAGCGC
>JAMNXK010000114.1 GCA_023653245.1 Tagaea sp. | reverse complement strand
GAGGATTTCGACGCCGCGGCGATGCGCAAGCTGTGGGACGTGAACGTCGTCGCCTATTTCCTGTGCGCGCGCGAGGCGGTGCGCCGCATGTCGACCAAGAAGGGCGGTGCGGGCGGCGCCATCGTCAACGTGTCGTCCATGTCGGCGGATAGCGGCGGCATCGGGCCGCGCATCCACTACGCCACGAGCAACGGCGCGCGCCGCACCTTCACCTTCGGTCTGGCCAAGCAGTCGGGGGCCAAAGGCATCCGCGTGAACGGCGTCATGCCCGG
Organism: Tagaea sp.; assembly: GCA_023653245.1. The sequence continues at coordinate 6,485 of JAMNXK010000114.1, read as the reverse complement.
CGTGATCGACACGCATTTCAACGACGGCTTCGACAACGAAGGGCGCAACGCGCGCCTGGGCCCGCAGATCCCCGTGGGCCGCGTCGGCGTGGGCGGAGACATCGCCGAGACGATCGTGTGGCTGTTGTCGGACCGCGCGGCGTTCGTCAGCGGGGCGGTCATTCCGGTCAATGGCGGCCTTTTTTGATCAAATTATTGACGGATCGGCGAGCATATGATCCTCTGAAGCCAATAATCGGGATCAGTTGATCAAATCTTGATTCTGTGGGGGGATCGCGTGTCGCTCGACATCGCCGCCGGCTCGGTCTGCGACCGGCTGCGCCAGGATATCCTGGCGGGCGAGTATCCCTTTGGCGGACGGCTGAAGATCGACGCGCTGGCCGGGCGCTACACGACCAGCCATATGCCCGTGCGCGAGGCGCTGCGCCGCTTGCAAGGCGAAGGCTTGATCCTTCTCGAGCCCAATCGCGGCGCGCGCGTGCGCGAGGTCGGCGTCGAGTTCGTGCGCGACATGTTCGACCTGCGCATCGCCATCGAAGCGATGCTCGCACGGCGCGCGGCCGAACGCATCGGCGCCGATCAGCTGGCCGAACTCGAAGCGATCCAGCGCGAGTTCGAAGCGCGCGCGCCGCTGGCGGACTATCCGGGCCTGCTCGCCGCCAATCGCGCGTTCCATGCGGTGATCAATCGCACGGCGGGCAACGTCGAAGCGATCCATCTGCTCGACCGGCATTGGAACATCATCGTCGCGTTGTGGGGCCGGCACGGCTACGGCGCCGAGCGGGTGGCGGGCGTCATCTCCGACCATCGCGAGATCCTGCTCGCCCTGCGCCAGCGCGACGCCGACGGCGCCGCCATCCTCGCCACCGCCCACGCCGCCAAAGCCAAGCAACAGATGCTGCTGCGTTTCGCCAAGGCGGCGCCATGACCGGGCGATCGCATGTCCTCGACGCGTTCGCCGCGCGCGCCAGCGCCAAGACCGTGTGGGTTTTCGTCCGTGCGGCCGACGACGATGGCCATATCGGCTGGGGCGAAGCGACCTGGAGCGGGCACGAGCGCGAGCTCGCCGCCGCCTTCGCGCGGCTCGCGCAAGCGGGAAGCGACGCGCTTGCCGGGCCGCACGCCGGCGATTTCGCCGATGCGGCGATCCGCAGCGCGATCGATCAAGCGCAGTGGGACATCGCCGCGCGCAAGGCCGGCCGGCCGCTATACGCGGCACTCGGCCCGGCGTTGCGCGACTCGATCGCGCTCTACGCCAACGTCAACCGGCGCACGATCGACCGCAGCCCCGACGGTTTCGCCGCCAGCGCGTCGCGTGCCGTCGCCAGCGGGTTCGAGGCGATCAAGATCGCGCCTTTCGACGGCGTCGTCCCCGGCGGCAGCGACGGCGTCGCTTTGGGCTTGGCGCGCGTCGCTTGCGTGCGCGCGGCGATCGGGCCCGCGCGCGCGCTCTACGTCGATTGCCACTGGCGGTTCGACGAAGCGGGTGCGGCCGCCGTTCTGGATCGCTTGTCGCGCATCGGCATCGCTTGGTTCGAATGCCCGATCGCGGAAACGCCCGCCGCCATTCCCGCGCTCAAGCGCTTGCGCGCGCGCGCCAACGCCGCCGGCGCCGTTCTCGCGGGCTGCGAGATGGAGGTCGGGCTTGCCGGCATCAGGCCCTATATCGACCAGGGCGCCTACGACGTCGTCATGCCGGACGCGAAATACGCCGGCGGACTGGCCGAGTTCCGGCGCATCGCCGCGCACGCGGCCGCGCGCGGCGTGGCCGTCGCGCCGCACAATCCGAGCGGACCGATCTGCCATCTGGTCAGCGTCCATCTTTGCACCGGGCTGCCGGGCTTCCGGATTCTGGAACATCAATACGACGAAAGCCCGGTCTTCGACGCGATCGTCGACCGCGCGATTCCGCGCGCCCGCGCCGGCGCCCTGGCCTTGCCCACCGGTCCGGGCCTGGGCGCGGCGCTGGACGCGGCGCGGCTCGTCCCGCTCGGGACGTTCCTCGCGGCGGACGAAAAGGTGCGCGCATGAATTTCCGCCACGCCGCGCGGCGCTTGGTCGAATTCGCGCTGGCGCTGGGCGCGGTGGGCGCATTGTGGCACGTCGTCGCGCTGCGCGTCGCCAATGCGACGCTCGTGCCGCCGCCGCTGACCGTCGCGCGCGCGTGGCTCGATCTCGTGCGCACCGACCTGCCCGCCGATATCGCCGCCAGCCTGGTGCATCTGGGGCTCGGCTACGGTGCGGGCGCCGCCGCCGGGCTGACCTTGGCCATATGTTGCGCGCGTTCGCAAACGATCGAGGCGATCGCCGATCCGGCGATGGAGCTGCTGCGCCCGATCGGCGCCATCGCGTGGATCCCGATCGCGATCATCCTGTTCGGAATCGGCCGCGGCGTGCCGATCTTCCTGATCTTCTACGCCGCGCTGTTCCCGATCTTCGTGAATACCCTGGCGGGAATCCGCGACGTCGATCGCAATCTGATCGCCGCCGCGCGCATGCTGGGCGCCACGCCGCGTATGGTGGTCACGCATGTCGTGCTGCCGGCGGCGCTGCCGCTGGTGCTGGCCGGCGCGCGATTGAGCTTGGGCGTCGCGTGGGCGGCGATGGTCGCCGCCGAGCTGACCGGCGCCGATGCCGGGCTCGGCTGGCGGATCTTCTGGTACCAGGAGTTTTTCGCCATGGACAAAGTGATGGCGGTGATTCTGACCATCGGCGTGCTGGGCTACGCGCTCGATCTCGCCTTGCGCCGGTTGCAAGCGCGCCTGACGCGCTGGAGCCCCGACACCCGCGTGGAGGCCGCATGAGCCCCGCCGCCCGCCGCCTCGCGCCCATCCTGTTCTTCGGCGCGACGCTGATCGCTTGGGAATTCGGCGTACGCGCGTCGGGCGCGCTGGCGGTGGCGCCTTATCCGGCCGGAATCGTCGAAGCCGCGATCCGCGCGCTGGGCGACGGCACGCTGCTCGACGCGATCGGCGGCAGCTTGCGGCGCGTGATCACCGGCTTCGCGATCGCGGCACTGCTCGGCATTCCCCTCGGCCTGGCGATGGGGTCGTTCGAGCCGTTGCGCCGCGCCCTGGACCCCATCGTCGATTCCCTGCGCGCGATCGCCCCGATCGCCTGGATCCCGCTGGCCTTGCTGTGGCTCGGCATTCGCGGCAACGCGGCCTTGTTCATCGTCGCCTACGCGGCGTTCTTCCCGTTCGTGCTCAACACCATCCAGGCCGTGCGCCTGATCGATCGCAAATTGGCCGACGCCGCGCGCGCGCTCGGCGCAAGCCGATGGCTGATCTTGCGCGCCGTGGTCGTCCCCGGCGCGGTGCCGGTCGTGCTGACCGGCGCGCGCATCGCCATGGCGTTCGCATGGGGATCGATCATCGCGGCCGAGATGGCGATCGGGATCAAGGTCAATCCGGGCGGGGCCGCGACGGTCGGATTGGGGCAGCTCATGGTCAACACGCTCTACATCAAACGCGACATCAACGGATTGGTGCTCTACATGCTCAGCATCGGATTGGTCAGTCTCGCCATCGACTATGGCGTGCGCGCGCTCCAGCGCATGGCGACGCCATGGCGGCCATGACCGGCGCGCGGATCGAGGCGCGCGGCCTCTCCAAGACCTACGTCGCCGCGCGCACGGGCGCGCGGGTCGAAGCGCTGCGCGACGTGTCGTTCGCCGTGCGCCCGGGCGAGTTCGTGTCGATCGTCGGCCCGTCGGGCTGCGGAAAATCGACCTTGCTGTCGCTCGTCGCCGGATTCGCCGAGCCGAGCGCGGGCGAGGTGCTGTTCGACGGGCGGCGCGTGGCCGGCCCGGGGCCCGAGCGCGGCGTCATGTTCCAGGACTACGCGCTGTTCCCCTGGCGCACGGTGCGCGGCAACGTCGAATTCGGGCCGCTGGCGCGCGGGCTCGACAAAGCCGCGCGCCACGCGATCGTCGCCAAGCATGTCGAAATGGTCGGCCTGTCGGGATTCGAAGACCGTTACCCGCACGAATTGTCCGGCGGCATGCGCCAGCGCTGCGCGCTGGCGCGCCTGCTCGCCAACGAGCCCGAAGTCTGGCTGATGGACGAGCCGCTCGCCGCGGTCGATCTGCAGACGCGCGTGATCCTGCAAGACGAGCTGCTGCGCTTGTGGGGCGACGCGGGCGATCCGGCGGCGCGCCGCGCGGTGCTGTTCGTCACCCACGGGATCGACGAAGCTGTCTATCTGTCGGACCGGATCGTCGTGCTCGGCCGCCGTCCCGGCCAGATCAAGGAAATCGTCGACATCGATTTGCCGCGCCCGCGCACGGGCGCGCGCGTGTCCGAAAAAACGGCTCGGCTGGTCGAACGCATCTGGAATCTGATCCGCGCGGAAGCCGCGCGCGCGATCGTCGAAGAACCCTAGAAACGGAGGAAACCATGCAAACCCCGAAAAATCCGTCCCGCCGCGCCGCGCTCGGCGCCGGCGCCGCCGCCGCGCTCGCGTCCTTGCCGCTGTTCCGCGCCAGCCCGTCGCTCGCGCAAGCCCTCAAGATGACGATGGGCGTCGGGCTCACCAACGACGGCGCGCCGCTGGTCTTCGCCATGCAGCGCGACCAGCTGCTGGAGAAGGCGGCGGCCGAACTCGGCTTGCGCATCGACGCCGAGTACCTGAACTTCCCCGTGCTGCTGCGCATGCTGCAGGGCTTGGCGGCGGGGCAGCTGGATATCGGCATGCTCGGCTCGACGCCGACGATCCGCAACCTGGCCCAGCCCAACCCGGCCGTGCCGATCGCCATCGGCGGCGGCGGGATCAAGTTCCCCCTCCAGGTTCCCAGGAATTCGCCGATCAAGAAGCTCGACGATCTGCGCGGCAAGACGATCCTGACCATCGTCGGCTCCGATCTTCACCTCGTCCTCATGCTGATGCTGAAGGCGCATTTCGGCACCGACGACGTGCGCGAGCTCAACATCACGGTCAAGAACATCCAGGCCTTCACCGAGCTCACCCGCGCCCAGCCCGGCATCGACGCGGTGCTCAACGTCGATCCGGCCGCGCGCGGCGCGGAGAACGCGGGCGAGCTCGTCGCCCTGGTGCGCAACGACGGCTCCACCGGCCCCGCCTATGACGGGCCCGAAGGGCGCGGCGAAGGCCACAAGGTCGCGAGCTTCGCCAAGACGCCGTTCCAGCCCGAGGCCTACTACCCGCATCGCATCTGGTGGGTGGCGCGCGAGTCGTTCATGCGCGAGAACCCCAGGGCGGTGACGGCGCTGCTCGTCGCCAACGCGCGCGCCGTGCAGCTCGTCTCGCGCATGACCACCGATCAAGTCATCGACCTGGCGAACAAGGAGTGGTTCAGCGACCGCGCGGCGCAGCGCCCCTACGTGGAGAACATCCTCTATCGCAAGCGCGGCTGGGCGTGGATCACCGAGGGCGACGCGAATTCGCTGATCGGCATGTCGAAGGTGAAGACGATCTTCCAGACCGAGCTGTCCGCGGATCTGGTCAAGCGCACCTTGGCGCTGGGCGCGCCCCTCGCGCGCGACGCCTGGGAGCGGACCGGCCGCGATCCGGCGCCCGCCGTGTTCACCGATCCCAACGCGCCCGATACGCGCGGCGCTCCGGTTTGGGACATCGGCGCTTGGAAAATCTGAAGGGCGGCACCGCGATGAATGCGCGCGCGATCGAAGCCCAGTCCGTCGAAGCGATCCACCGCGCCAACGCGGTGACCGGCGAATGCCCCTATTGGGACGCGGCGTCGCGAATGCTGTGGTGGATCGACATCCAGGGCCAGCGCGCGCTCGGCTACTCGCCGTCCACCGGCGAAGAGCGCGCGCACAATCTGCCGAGCCTGCCCGGGCTGCTGGTGGGACGGCGCAAGGGCGGGCTGCTGATCGGGCTCGAGGACGGGCTTCACGCCCTCGAGCCCGAAACCGGTCTGGGCGCGCGTCTGGTCGCGGTCGAGGCGGACGAGTTCGCGACCCGGATCAACGACGGCAAGCCCGATCCCGCGGGCCGGCTGTGGTTCGGCACGATGGACAAGACCGGGCGGATGTCGCCGATCGGGTCGCTCTATCGCCTCGATCTCGACGGCACGCTCGCGCGCGTGCGGACGGAGGTGCGCATCCCCAACGCGATCGAGTTCTCGCCCGACGGCAAGACGATGTACGTGGCCGACAGCGCGACGCACGCGGTCGAAGCCTGCGACTACGATCCCGGCACCGGCACGCCGGGCCGATCTCGCATCTTCGCGCGCTACGAAGCGCCGGTCATGCCCGACGGCGCGTGCGTGGACGCCGAAGGCGGCGTCTGGATTGCGGCGATCGGCGCCGGGAAGATCGAGCGGCGACTGCCCGACGGCACGCTCGATCTGGAAGTGGCTTTGCCCGTGTCGCGCCCGACCATGCCCGCCCTCGGCGGGGCGGACGGGCGCACGCTGTTCGTCACCTCGCAGCGCCGCGTGCTGTCGCGCGAGGGGATCGTGCGCGAACCCTTGGCCGGCGATCTGCTGGCGGTGCGCGTGCCGT
>JAMNXK010000113.1 GCA_023653245.1 Tagaea sp. | reverse complement strand
CACGACAAGCTCGGCGAGGAAGTCGCCGCCGCGATCGTGCTGCGCGAAGGCCAGACCACGACCGAGCGCGAGATCCGCGACTTCGCCGCCAAGAAACTCGCCGACTTCAAAGTGCCGCGCAAAGTCGTGATCCTGGCCGAAATCCCCAAAGGGGCGACGGGCAAGCTCCAGCGCATCGGCCTGGCCGAGAAGCTCGGGCTGGGGGCGGGGAAGTGAACCGCGTTCTCATTTTCGGGGCGGGTGCGATCGGCGGCTATATGGGCGTGAAATTCGCCCAGGCCGGGGCGCGGGTGACGTTTTTCGCGCGCGGTGCGCATCTGGCCGCGATGAAAGAGAACGGCATCAAGCTGATTTCCGAAGGCAGCGAAAGTGTCGTGACCGACGCGAATTTCGCCGGCGATCCAAAGGAAGCCGGCGAGCAGGATTTCGTGATCGTGAGCTTGAAGGCGCACGGGCTGGTCGCGGCGGTCGATCAAGTCGCGGCCTTGCTCGGGCCCAAGACCGCCCTCGTCACCGCGATGAACGGCGTGCCCTATTGGTATTTCCACAAACATGGCGGGCCGCACGACGGCAAGCGCCTCGAAAGCGTGGATCCGGGCGGCGTCTTGTGGACCAAGCTCGGCCCCGAGCGCGCGATCGGCTGCGTGGTCTATCCGGCCGCCAATATCCTCGCCCCCGGCGTGATCGAGCACACCTATTCGAATCGGTTCACGTTGGGCGAACCCGACGGCTCGAAAAGCGAGCGCGCCGCCGCGCTCTCCGAACTCATGATCAAAGCGGGGCTCAAGGCGCCGATCCGCCCGCGCATCCGCGACGACATGTGGGTCAAGCTCTGGGGCAATCTGTGCTTCAACCCGCTCTCGGCGTTGACCGGGGCCACACTCGACATCGTCACCGGCGATCCCGGGACGCGGCACGTCGCGCGCACGATGATGCTCGAAGCCCAGGAGGTCGGCGAAAAGCTCGGCGTCAAATTCGGCATCGACGTCGACAAGCGCATCGAGGGTGCGAAGGAAGTCGGCGCGCACAAGACCTCGATGCTCCAGGATCTCGAAGCCAAGAAGCCGATGGAGATCGACGCGCTGCTGGGTGCCGTGGTCGAGATGGGCGAACTGGTGGACGCCGCCATGCCCGCCTGCCGCATGGTCCTGGCGCTGGTCCGCCAGCGCGCGCGCGTGGCGGGGGTTTACTGAGGCGCCATGAAATCCCCGTGCGTGAAGATCTGCCGGCTCGACGGCCGCAATATTTGCGAAGGCTGCGGGCGCAGCGCGCGCGAAATCCGCCTGTGGACTTCGTATTCCGACGACGAGCGCGACGCGATCCTGGCGCGACTCGCCGATCCGCGAAGCGTCACGGCGGCTTCATCGGATTGACGCGGGCGACGGCGAACATCGCGGCGTCATCCAAAAGGAGTCGCCCATGCGCCGTTCGATCCTTGCCGTTTCCGTCGCCGCCCTGCTCGCCGCCGCGCCCGCGCTCGCCGATCAGCGCTTCCCCGCGACCCTCGCGGGCCACGCGATCCTGCCGGCGAACACGCTGATCCCCGCCCCCGCCGACGCGCCCGACGCGTTCAAGGTCTCGGGCAAGTTCGCCGGGCCGGGCAATACGCGCAACGAGCGCTTGGCCAGCGTGCCCGGCATGTCCGGAACGGGTGCGGGCGCGCGGCCCACCGGCCTCTCCTTCCCGTTCGAAGGCCAGCCGGTGCAAGGCTTCTCCGGGATCAAGCGCATCGGCGACGGCACCTATTGGACGCTGACCGACAACGGCTTCGGCTCGAAGGCGAACTCCGCCGACGCGATGCTGATGTTCCATCGCATCCGCCCGAACTTCCAGACCGGTGCGGTCGAGCGGATGGAGACGATCTTCCTGCACGATCCCGACCGCCTCGTGCCGTTCCCGATCGTCGCCGAAGGGACGGCGAAGCGCTATCTCACGGGTGCGGATTTCGATCTCGAATCGATCCAGCCGATCGGCGATTCGTTCTGGTTCGGCGAGGAATTCGGCCCCTATCTGATCCGCGCCGACCGCCAGGGCAAGGTGACCGGCGTGTGGGCGACCGAGCTCGGCGGACGGCCGGTGCGCTCGCCCGACCATCCCGCCGTCCGCACGCCGGGCGCGCCGGGCGGTGCCATCGACTTCAATCTCGGCCGCTCGCGCGGTTACGAAGGCATGGCCGCCTCGCCCGACGGGCGGATGCTCTATGCGATGCTCGAAGGCCCGGTCTTCGTCGACGGCCGCGCGGAAGCGGAGAACGGGCGCGAATTCCTGCGGGTGATCGAGTTCGACGTCGCCGCCGCGCGCTGGACCGGGCGCAGCTTCCGCTACCCGCTCGAAATCAACGGCAACGCGATCGGCGATTTCAACATGATCGACGCGACGCGCGCGCTGGTGATCGAGCGCGACAACGCCGAGGGCGATCCCGCGCAAGCCTGCCCCGCCAACGCGCCCGCCCCCACCTGCTTCGCGGCCCCCGCGCGCTTCAAACGCGTTTACGTGGTGAGCTTCGAGGGCGTGGCCGATGGCGGCGCCTTGCGCAAGCTCGGCCATATCGACCTCATGGACATCGCCGATCCGCAAAACCGCGCGCGCCAGGGCGGGGCCAACGGCAAACTGACCTTCCCGTTCTTCACCATCGAGAACGTGGACGTGGTCGACGCCGAGCACATTATCGTCGGCAACGACAACAACCTGCCCTTCTCGGCCGGCCGCTTCCTCACCCGTGCGGACGACAACGAGCTGATCTTGCTGCGCGTGCCCGAACTCCTGAACGCGCGCTAAGCGTTCACCGGCTCGGGCGCGGGGCGTAGCGGCGCACGGATTCGTAGGGCTTCGGCCAGGGCAGGTCGTGGCCCTGCTCCTGGGCGGCGTGGCGCGTCCAGTACGGATCGAACAGATGCGCGCGCGCGAGCACGCACAGATCCGCACGCCCCGCCGCCAGGATCGTGTTGGCGTCCGCCCAGGTCGAGATGGCGCCGACCGTCATGGTCGGAATCCCCGCCTCGTGCCTTATGCGGTCGGCGAAGGGCGTCTGATAGAGTCGGCCGTAGACGGGCGCGTCGTCGTCGACCGTTTGGCCGGTCGAGACGTCGACGATGTCGCAGCCATGCGCCTTGAGCGCCTTGGCGATGCCGACCGCGTCGCCCGGCGTCGTGCCGCCTGCCTTCCAATCGGTCGCCGAGATGCGCACCGAAATCGGCTTGGCGGAAGGCCACGCCGCGCGCACCGCGTCGAACACTTCGAGCGGATAGCGCAGGCGGTTTTCGAGCGCGCCGCCATATTCGTCGCCGCGCCGGTTGGTCAGCGGCGACAGGAACGTCGCGAGCAGATAGCCGTGCGCCATGTGCAGTTCGAGCATGTCGAAGCCGGCGCGCGTCGCGAGCTTCGCCGCGCGCACGAAATCGGCTTTCACCATGTCCATATCGGCGCGGGTCATCTCGCGGGGCGTCTGGCTGCCCTTCTTGTAGGGCAAGGGCGAAGCGGCGATCAGCGGCCAATTTCCTTCGGGCAGTGGATCGTCGATCCCTTCCCAGGCTTTCTTGGTCGAGCCCTTGCGCCCCGCATGCGCCAGCTGGATGCCGATCTTGGCCGGGCTGTGCGCATGCACGAATTCGACCGCGCGCTGCCACGCGGCGGCGTGCTCGTCCGTGTAGAGCCCGGCGCAGCCCGGCGTGATGCGGCCTTCGGCACTCACATCGGTCATCTCGGTCATGATGAGACCGGCGCCGCCGAGCGCGCGGCTGCCCAGATGCACCAGATGCCAGTCGTTGGGCATGCCGTCTTCGGACGAGTACTGGCACATCGGCGAGACGACGATGCGGTTGGGCAGCGTCATGTCGCGCAGCTTGAAGGGTGCGAACATCGGCGGCGTCGCGGGCGGCACGTCGAGACCGCTCCCTGCGGCCGCGCGCGCGGCGAAGCGCGCATCGACCTTGGCCACCAGCGCCGGGTCGCGCAGCTTCAGATTCGTGTGGGTGATGCGCATCGAGCGCGTGAGCATCGAGAACGCGAAATCGAGCGGATCGAGGCCGCGATAGCGCTCGGTCTCTTCGAACCATTCGAGCGAGGTTTGCGCCGCGCGCTGAGTCGATTCGGTCTGCGGCTTGCGCACGGCTTCGTAGGCGGCGAGCGCGTCGCGCACCGAGCCGTGCGCGCGCAGCGCCTTGGCGAGCTCGATCGAATCCTCCATGGCGAGCTTGGTGCCCGACCCGATCGAGAAATGCGCGGTGTGCACCGCGTCGCCCATCAGCACGACGTTGTCGAAATGCCAGTGCGCGCAGCTGATCGTCGGGAAGGTGCGCCAGATCGAGCGGTTGGCGATCAAGCCGTGGCCCGCGAGCTCCGCGGCGAACAGCGCATCGCAGAACGCCAGCGTCTCGGCCTCGCTCGCCTTGTCGAGGCCCGCGCGCTTCCACGTCGCTTCCGACGTCTCGACGATGAAGGTCGAGTGCGACTTGTCGTATTGGTAGGCGTGCACGCGGAACATCCCGCTCGCGTGCTCCTTGAAATGGAAGGTGAAGGCCGGATGCGGGCGCGTCGTGCCCAGCCACACGAACTTGTTGCGCCGCCAATCGAGCGACGGCTCGAAGCGGTCTTCGTATTTTGCGCGGATCGCCGAGTTCACGCCGTCCGCCGCCAGGATCAGATCCGCGCCGGGGAATTCGCGCACGTCCTTGACGTCGCGCTCGTACTCGAACTTCACCCCCAGCGCCTTGGCGCGCGCGGACAGGATGTCGAGCAGCTTGACGCGCGACATCCCCGAGAAGCCGTGCCCGGTCGAGGTCACGACATGGCCGCCGAAATGGATGTCGATGTCGGTCCAATGCGCGAAGGCGGCGGTGATGGCTTCGTAGCTTTCGGGATCCGCGTCGGCGAAATTCCCCAGCGTCTCGTCCGAGAACACGACGCCGAAGCCGAACGTATCGCCCGGCTTGTTGCGCTCGACGACCGTGATGTCGTGCGCGGGATCCGCCTTTTTCATCAAGATGGCGAGGTAAAGCCCCGCCGGTCCGCCGCCGATGCTGACGATTTTCATGGCCCTGGTCTCCCGGATCGTCCCGGCATATACTTTAGACCTAAAGCAATTTTCGGCAAGAGCGTTTCGGCGCGCGCAATGCCATCCGGCCGGGCGTCCGAACAGGCATTGGCGGCGGAGGACGGGTCGGGGTCGCCAGTTACCGCGCCCGGTGGCTCAAATCCCGATGACATACCGGACCGGCACGACGTCATCAGGAGGGCGACACTTGCCCAACTCGAAAGCCGTGCTATGTCGAGCGCGGCGGCGCAAAACTTTCCGTCGCAACGCCAAGAGTTGAAGAAATCGCCCCCGGAAAACTCACTTTCGCTTTAAACGAGAGCGTTGTGGCATAAAATATTTGCTATATGTATTTTTTAATGTGGCGTGACGTTGGCGCAACCCCAAGGGGCGCCGTCCGATGAAGAAGCTCTTGCTTGGTCTGACCGCGTTCGTCGCCTGATTCGCAAGCGTCGGGGCAGCGCAGAGTCTCCACACCGCACCGCGTGGGATGAAGGTCGCGGGGCATTTCGAGCTGGGGGCGGTTGTCATTCCGCTGCCGGCGGGCAATTGGGTTTTGGCGGGTCGCGGCGAGACGATCGGCCGAGAGGCGACCGGCCAAATTCGAATCGCCAACGTGTTCCTTGTGGAGCAAGCCCATGGTCAGATGGCGCGAATCGTAACCGCGCAAGCGCCGTTGCGCGGACAAGGAAGCGGCAACGGCTGGGTTCGCAATCGAGGCATCTGCGATCGGACCAACGTCCTCCACAATGAGTCGGACCGGAATTTCAATGTGAGAGAGGCCCGTTGCTGGCAGATCAATCATTACGTCATCAGTGCGCCAAACAACCCGAACGAACCGCTTCAGGATTTCTATAGTTGGATGCAGGAGAATTCTCTCACGTTGCCGAAACTTCGGGTCGTTTCCGAGCACTTCCTTACAGCCTCCGGGCCTTACATTACCGTCAGCTACGCGTTCAACCCCCAAGTTATGGGTATGGATCCGGGTCCTGCGGAACGTTGGGATTCGACCGATTGGTCCGTCTCTCAAATCGCGGCGCACCCCGACAAGAAGGCTTTCGCCGACGGTATGAAGGCGTTCGCCACGGCGATCCAAGCTGAGTTGGAGCGCGGCCTCCAAGGGCGTCTCGAAAAGGGCGGAACTTCGACGGCTCAGCTGCCGGGGTGGCCCGCGCGAACGCAATGACTCTCGGCCCACGTTCGCTGGCAACGCGGCCGCCTTACGCCAGCGCATGCCTGAAGAACTGAAGAGCAAGAATTTGGCGACGGCGCTGGATGTTTAGTCCCAGGTTTTGATGGTGCATTGTTTTCTCCGGCATGGAGGGATGCGCTATGGGACTGGTTCTACACGGCGGCGCCACGACGACGGCGGCGATCCGTCGAGCGATACAACATAGTCAAGCGAGCCTGAGGGAGCTGGCGGGCCGTTACGGGATCAATCCCAAGACGGTGGCCAAGTGGCGTGCGCGCGATGATACGGGACTCACTTCACCTCGCCCGGCAACGTCGCCTCGGCCGCAGCGGACATCAAACTGGCGATGCAGAACGGCGAACGTTTCTTGGCGCATGCGTTCGAGTCCGCGTGCGCGCAGAGCGACATCGACCATCGCCTGACCAAGCCGAAGCATCCTTGGACCAACGGTCAGGTCGAGCGCATGAACCGGACGCTCAAGGATGCCACCGTTCGCCGCTACCACGACGAGACCCACGACGAGCCGCGTGCCCATCT
>JAMNXK010000112.1 GCA_023653245.1 Tagaea sp. | reverse complement strand
CGCGACAGCGATCTGCACGGCGAGGCCGCGTCGGGGTGCGCGGATACGGTGCGCAAGCTCCTGAAGGAAAGCCCGCGGCCGTTGATCGTCGTGCCCGCGGGCGCGCTTGCACCCCAGCGCGCGCTGGTCGCCTATGACGGCTCGATCCCCTCCGCGCGCGCCCTGCAGCTTTTCGCCCTGCTGGGCGTCGCTCATGGGCTGGAGGTGCATGTGCTCGCGGTCCACGCCGACGCGGAGGTCGCGCACGCGCGCGCGGGCGAAGCCGCGCGCTATCTCGCCGCGCACGGCACGCCGGCCGCGGCGCACGGTATCGACAGCAAGGCCGATCCCGCCGACATCGTCGCCGCCGAAATCCGCAGCCGCGACATAGGCTTGGTGGCGATGGGCGCCTATGGCCACGAAGGCTTGCGCGCCAAGCTGCTCGGCTCGTTCACCAGCAAGCTGCTGACCGCCTCGCCGGCCGCTTTGTTCGTGCATCACTGAGCGGCCGGGGGACGACGCGGCGGCACTTCATGGCGCGAGTATGGTGCCGAACCCCGAACTCCGTCGTCCTCGGGCTCGACCCGAGGGCCTCGTCAAGCAACCTCGCGCCCTCGGCGCGGCCACCCCCAACGAAAAGGGCGGGACCTTCACGGCCCCGCCCCGATCGTCTGCGCGACGGCGAAGGAGGAAGCGAGGATTACTCCTCGCTCTTCTCCTGCTTGCGCTTGAGCGCCGCCCCCAGGATGTCGCCCAGCGAAGCGCCGGAGTCGGACGAGCCGAACTTCTCCATCGCTTCCTTGTCGTCCTCGATCTCGCGCGCCTTGATCGAGAGCTGGATCTTGCGGCTCGCACGGTCGAGCGTGGTGATCTTCGCGTCCACCTTCTCGCCCATGGCGAAACGGTCCGGACGCTGCTCGGCGCGGTCGCGCGACAGATCGGACTTGCGGATGAAGCCCGTCACGCCGTCGGCCAAGGTCAGCTCGACGCCGTTATCCTGCACGGCCGAAACCGTGCCGGTGACGATGTCGCCCTTCTTGAAGCCCGACACGGCCGATTCGAACGGATCGCTGGCCAGCTGCTTGACGCCCAGGGAGATGCGCTCCTTCTCCACGTCCACGTCGAGCACCTTGACCTTGACCTTGTCGCCCTTCTTGTAGGCCTTGATCGCCTCCTCGCCGGGCTTTTCCCAGTCGAGGTCGGAGAGATGGACCATGCCGTCGATGTCGCCGGGCAGGCCCACGAACAGGCCGAACTCGGTGATGTTCTTGACCTCGCCGTCGAGCTCGGTGCCGGTCGCGTTGCGGTCCTTGAACACGCCCCACGGATTGTCCATGCACTGCTTGAGGCCCAGCGAGATGCGCCGCTTGGCGGCGTCCACGTCGAGCACCATCACTTCGACCTCCTGCGAGGTCGAGACGATCTTGCCCGGATGGACGTTCTTCTTCGTCCAGCTCATTTCCGAGACGTGCACGAGGCCTTCGATCCCCGGCTCCAGCTCCACGAAGGCGCCGTAGTCGGTGATGTTGGTCACGCGGCCCTTGAACTTGGCCGTGCCCGGATACTTGGCGGCCACACCTTCCCACGGATCGGCTTCGAGCTGCTTCATGCCCAGCGAGATGCGCTGGGTTTCGGCGTTGAAGCGCACGACCTGCACCTTGACATGCTGGCCGATGGTGAGCGCTTCCGAGGGGTGGTTGATGCGCTTCCAGGCGATGTCGGTGACGTGCAGCAGGCCGTCCACGCCGCCCAGATCGACGAACGCGCCGTAGTCGGTGATGTTCTTGACCACGCCTTCGAGGATCTGGCCTTCCTTGAGCGAGGCGACCAGTTCCGAACGCTGCTCGGCGCGCGTTTCCTCGAGGACCGCGCGGCGCGAGACCACGATGTTGCCGCGGGAGCGGTCCATCTTGAGGATCTGGAAGGGCTGCGGCGTGCCCATCAGCGGGGTGATGTCGCGCACGGGACGGATATCGACCTGGCTGCCGGGCAGGAAGGCGATGGCCCCGCCCAGATCGACGGTGAAGCCGCCCTTCACGCGCCCGAAGATGATGCCGTTGACGCGCGCACTTTCCTTGAACTGCTTGTCCAGCGCACCCCAGGCTTCCTCGCGACGCGCCTTGTCGCGGGAGAGCGAGGCTTCGCCGTTCTTGTCTTCCATGCGCTCGACGAACACGTCGACCGTGTCGCCGGCCTTGAGCTCGGCGGGCGCGCCGGCCGTGCCGAATTCCTTCAGCGCCACGCGGCCTTCGGCCTTGAGGCCGACATCGACGATGGCGAAATCGCCCTCGACCGACACCACGATGCCCTTGACGACGCGGCCTTCGAACGAGCCGCCCTCGCCCAGGGATTCGGCCAACAGAGCCGAAAAATCTTCGCCACCCGCGGGCGCAGTCGTCTGCGCGCGGGCCAAACTCGATGCTTTTGCCATGAGGTTCCTCTCGATACCGGGCGTCCGTACGGCACGATGCCGTCCGCCGACGCCGGGGCTGGCGTGGCGCCGAACGGACGATCCGTTCAGCGCGTTCCCGCCGCGAGGGCCGCGAGTGCCGCTTGGAACGCGTCCTCGGCGGTCATGTCCGACGTGTCCAAAAGGATCGCGTCGGGGGCCGGCTTGAGGGGGGCGGAAGCCCGTTGGGCGTCGCGCGCATCGCGTTCCGCCATCTCGGCGAGAACGGCCGCGTGTATAGGGGATTCCCCCTTGGCCCGCAACTCTTCATACCGCCGCGTCGCGCGCGCTGCGAGCGACGCCGTGACGAAGAACTTAGCCGTTTGCGGCCAAGGACATACGACCGTGCCGATGTCGCGCCCGTCGAGCACCGCACCCTTGCCGCCGGGCGGGTGGCGGGCGAAGTCGCGCTGGAACGCCAGCAACGCCGCGCGCACCGCCGGGATCGCCGCCACGACCGAGGCGTGCTGGGCGACTTTCTCGCTGCGCAAGTCGGTCGCGGACAGATCGGCGAGCGCGAAGCCGGCGGCGGCGTCTTCGGGCGACAGGCCCAGGTGCTGCGTCTTGGACGCGACCGCGCGATAGAGGGCACCCGTGTCGAGATGGTCGAAACCGAAATGCGCCGCCAAGCGTTTGGCGAGCGTGCCCTTGCCCGCCGCCGCCGGCCCGTCGATGGCGAGGATTTTCACGCGCCGCCGCCGGCCGTTTCCAACCGTTCCAAAATCGCTTTCGCCAGCGCTTTGAATGCCAGCCTGCAATCTTCCACGGCGTTCTGATGCGCGCCGATAGCGCCGTCGGCCGACCGCAAGGCGAACATCGGCTTGCGTGCTTCCATCGCCAAGGGCATCAGACTTCGATAGTGTTTGATTTCCGCGACACAGCTTTTGTCGTCTGTGGGCAGATCGACGCCTTCGACAGGCTCATCGGCCAAGACATGGGTTGAGTACTCCGATGGAATTCTCCTGAGCCAGCGGCCGTAAGCTTTGACGGGTCGGTCCAAACGCATCGCGTGCTGCATGACGACATATCCGATCGGCCGCATCGCACCGGAAGGAAAATCGAGTTTGATCTTCTTGCGAACGGCCGTGTCCTTGCAGTTCGACCAAACGTCACGCCACTCCCTTAAGGTCGGCCCAAGATTTCTCAAGCCTTGCAGGGAGAACAGATCGGGAGCCATCGGAATCAACACATGATCGGCCGCGATCATGACCGCGCGATTGGTCGCCCCTAAATTGGGCCCCACATCCATCAATACGATGTCCGCGTCGATCCGCAGCGCGGCATTCTTCGCGAGGGTATGGAAAACGGAAGTGATCCGAAGGTCGCCTTCATTCGCATTGATCGCTCCACTGAACGATTGGGAAAGCTTGTCTTCGAACTTTCCCAATGCCAGATCGCCGACGACAAGCCAAAGGCCCGATTTGATCTCGACGGGCTCGACGCCTTGAAATCCGCCAGTCTGCCGGTAGATCGGCGACAGGCTTCCCCACACGGTGCGCACGTGCTCGCCGTCGTCCGGCCAGAAGTCTTCGAGCGCTTCTTCGCCGAGGAACATCGAAGACAGGTTCGCCTGCGGGTCCAAGTCTAGAACGAGCACGCGCTTGCCCATGTCCGACAACATCCACGCGACATGATAGACTAGCGATGTCTTCCCGACGCCGCCCTTGTTGTTGAAGAACGCGATCGTTTTCATGACGCGCGCCTCAAAGTCCATCCGATGGCGTTGCCGATCTCGAACGTCGGCTCGGGGTTTCCATTGTCGGCCATTTGCTGCCGTGCCACTTGAATTCCGATTCCGAATTTCTGGACGAACCCGAAGACCTTCATTGCTTCGGCAATCAGCGGATTCCTGTAGTCCGTAACGCCGGGTTTGCCGAAATTCTCCGCGGTGACTTGCCCATAAGGGCCCCCGGGACTCTGAATCTCGATCCGATCGTCGAACCAGTACAGCCGAGTGGGCGCCGCCGTGCCTTCGTAGCTCCTATGCATCAATGCGTTGGCAAGCAACTGCCGCAACGCATCGAGCGGATAATCCGGTCGCCGGGTCTCGACGAGTGCCCCCGTGACTTGCGTCGCGAGCGCGACATTGGCCTTTAGAATGTCTTCGGCACGGAGCAAGACCGCCGGAAGGTTGCCTCTGATCTCGCTCTGTGTTTTTACGGGATCCGTCAATTCTGTCCCTTCGAACCTCACGAATTGCAAGTAGGCACCGGGCACGAAGGGCGTCGGCTCGCGTCCAAAGACGATCATGCAGCCGTTGTTCGGCGCTCCGTCCGGGGCGAGAAAGCCGAGCGCATTGAGCCGCTCCTTGACGGTGCGGCCGTTTCTCGCCAGAACTTCTCGATCGAACGCCTCCGTTACGTATTCCTCCTCGAACAGCCGCAAATCCACATCATCCAACGTCGCTGGCGCGGCGCTCTGGCGATCGAAGGGCAGATTCCGCCAGCGTCGCCGCTCGATGAGCCTTCTTTCCTCGTCGTCCGAGGCGCCCCGCGTCGAGGGGCCAACCCGGACGAATATGCGTCCATCCAGCCGGACCGGCGGGAACGATGCCGGTTGAACAACTACAACGACGACCTTCTTGCCCTCGACTTCGACAACCCGGAGATCAATGCCCGGAATAGGGAGAATTTTACCTTCGGAGCGGATGCCGGACAATTGAAGCAACGCCTTATCGTCGGTGTCGGCTCCCAAGACGGTCCCGTCATCTTTGACACCAATGAGCAAATGACCGGGTTGTCCGGAACCGGAGAGATCGTTCGAGAGCGCGCAAATACTCTTACGTAGTTTGTCACGATCCTTCGCGGATTCCTTTCGCTCGACTCGGTCCGACTCGGGGCGAGTGACGATGGCTCTCAATTCGTCGTCCGTTGGAGCGCTCAACTTCGATCCTTTGGAGTCATGGCGGCAGGATTTGACGCCGCAGACCGCGGTTAGTCAATCCGATGCCGCTTGGCCGCCCAAGCGGCGGATCAGCGGCAGGAAGTCGGGGAACGACGTCGCGATCGTCGCCGCGTCGTCGATCGTCACCGCCGCGCGCGCGGCCAAGCCCATGACCAGAAAACTCATCGCGATGCGGTGATCGAGATTGGCCGCGATGGGGGCGTCGCCCGGCTTCTGGCCCGGCGGCGGACCACCGCAACCTTCGACGATCAGATCGTCGCCGTCGATCGTGGCACTCACGCCGCACGCCGCCAGCCCGCGCGCGATCGCCGACAGCCGGTCGCTTTCCTTCACCCGCAGCTCGTGAAGCCCGCGCATCACCGTGCGTCCGGTGGCGCACGACGCCGCCACGGCGAGGATCGGGTATTCGTCGATCATCGAAGGGGCCCGCGATGCCGGCACCTCGACACCCTTCAAATTCGAGAAGCGCGCGTTGAGATCCCCCACTTCCTCGCCCGCCTGGTCGCGCCGGTTGGCGAGATCGAGGATCGCGCCCATCTCGCGCAAGGTTTGGATCAACCCCGTGCGCAAGGGATTGAGCCCGACGCCCCGCACCGTCACGTCCGAGCCCGGCACGATCAGGCCCGCGACCAGCGGGAACGCGGCCGAGGACGGATCGCCGGGCACGATGACCTCGCGGCCGGTCAGCTCCGGACACCCCGTGACGGTCGCGCGCGTGAGCCCGTCTTGGGTCGCGACGACGACCTCGGCGCCGAAATGCCGCAGCATGCGTTCGGTGTGGTCGCGCGTGCGTTCCTTTTCGATCGTCGTGGTCTTGCCCGGCGTGTTGAGGCCGGCGAGCAGCACGGCCGATTTCACCTGCGCCGAAGCGACGGGCAGCGCGTATTCGATCGGCAGCGGATCGCGCGCGCCGATGACGGCGAGCGGCAGCAGGACTTTGTTCTCGGCCGAACCCCGATGCTCGAAGCGCGCACCCATGCGCGCGAGCGGGGTCGTCACGCGGCCCATCGGCCGGCGGCGCAATGACGCATCGCCGGTGAACACCGCGAAAATCGGATGGGAAGCGACCAGGCCCATCAGCAGCCGAGCGCCCGTGCCGGCATTCCCCAGATCGAGCGTGTCCGCGGGCTCGACGAGCGCGCCCACGCCGCGCCCGCGCGCGCGCCACGTGCCGTCCGGGTCCTTGACGATCTCAGCCCCCATCAGGCGCATGGCGGCGGCGGTGCGCAGCACGTCCTCGCCTTCGAGCAGGCCGCGCACGCGCGTCTCGCCCACCGCCAAGCCGCCCAGCATCAGCGCGCGGTGGGAGATCGACTTGTCCCCGGGGACATGGGTTTCGCCCTTCAAAGGCGCGCCCGTTTTGGCGGTGGCGGGCTGGGCGGAATCGTGGGCCATACGAGGGTCGTCCGATCGGGCGAAAAGGGGCGGGGCGCCAGGGGCTTGTAGCAACCGGCCGGGCCCTGCCGCAATGTCGGGGCGGCGCGCCGG
>JAMNXK010000111.1 GCA_023653245.1 Tagaea sp. | reverse complement strand
GGCTCGACGCTCGACGACATGTTCGCCCTCGGCATGACGCTTTATTGCTTCGCCACGGGCAAATATCCCGGCGAAGGCCAGAACGCCGACGCGCTGATGGCGCGGCGCATCGCCTACGGCACGGTGTCGACCATGATCGACACCTCGCAGATTCCGAGCGAGCTGTTCGATCCGATTTCGGCGCTCATCGACGACGACATCAAGCTGCGCTGGACGCTCGCCACGCTGACCGAATGGGTCAACGGGCGGCGCCCCACCATCCAAGCCCGCAAGCCCGCCGCAAGGCGCGGCACGCCGCTGAAGATCGGCCCCGTGGCCGCCCTCGAACCCGCCGAACTCGCCTTCGCGCTGCATCGCTATCCCAAAGACGCGGCCGCGGCCGTCGGCGACGATTCCATCGGCGCGTGGCTGAAGGACAACGACGTCCAGCGCGTGTTGATTCTCGTGGGCGAAGACAAAGCGCAGTCCCAGAACGCGCCGCCGGAAGTGCAGGTCGCGCGCCATGTCGTGCGCCTCGACCCGCGCGGACCGCTGCGCTTCAAGGACCTCGCTTTCCATCCCGGCGGCGCGGGCGCGGTCGCGCACGCGGCCATGCTCGATCCCAAGAAGCGCACGCAGCTGGAGGAGTTCTTCTCCTGGCGCATCGCGCATATCTGGGCCAAGGCCGCGAACACGTTCGGCCTGATCGACGAAGACGCGCGCCAGCTGCTCGAGGTCGAGGACCGCATCTCCAACAACGTCGACAAGCTCGAGGCGGCGCTCTACCGCCTCAATCCCGACGCGCCGTGCCTGTCGCCGGCGGTGCAAGGGAAATGGGTCGATCGGGCGGGCGATCTGCTGGATTTCGTCGAAGCCTCGATCGGCAAGGGCCAGCTCGAATTCGACGCGCATGTGGTGTCGTTCCTGGGCGCGCGCAGCGGCATCTCGGCGGCCGATCTGGGATCGATCAAGAGCTTCGACGGCAAGGATCCGCGCCGCGCGGCGGCCGTGCTGAAAGCGGCGATGCGCTTCGCCCTCGACGCCAAGGGGCGCAGCCTGCCCAACCTCACCAAGCTGTGCCACGAAGCCGCCAAGACGATGATCGCGCGGCTCAAGAAGCCGGATCTGCGCAAGGCGAAATTCGAGGAAGCCGAAGGGCTGGCCGCGGCCGGCGACATCCAAGCGCTGGTCGATCTCGCGACCGACCCCGACACGTTCGGCAAGGACATGGCGGAGTTCGCGGCGATCAAGAAGGAGTTCGACACCAACCAGCGCGTTCTCGACAATCGCGACGCGATCGTCGAAGCCACGCGCAGCATCGGCCGCGACAAGGGCCGCGAGATCGCGCTGGCGATCCTGTCGGGCGTTTCGGTGGTCGTGCTGATCACGCAGCTTTTCTTCAACGTGATGGCGGGCTGACATGGGCTTTCGCCTCATCCTCACCGCCCTGGCGATCCTCGCGGGCTGCGTGCTCGCCGTCGCTGTCATGATTCTGCGCCCGCAATTGCTCGCCTATGTTTTGGCGATCTTCGTGCCGTGCGTGGCGATCTTCGTGCTCGAAGGCTCCAAGAAGCGCTTCGCGTGGATCGGCTCGGTCGCTTTGACCCTTTCGGCCGCGGGGCCGATCGTGCTGGGCGCTTTGCTCGACTCGACGCGCTACGTGATGGGCGACATCATGTCGTGGATCGTGCCGATCGGCGCGGGAATCGTCGGCACGGCGATCGCCGTGATCGTGCCGATGGTCGGCGAAAGCATGACCGCGCGCGAGCAGACCAGCCAGTTCGCCAAGCTCGAAGAACGCCAGAACCAGCTGATCGCCGAATGGGGCGAGGAAATCCGCGAGCCCTTGCAGCCTTCCGGCTGACGCGGGATCATCGGTTTCGAACGACGAGGAGCCTCCCGATGGACATCCGCAAGATCGCGTTGGCGTTCGCCTGCGCCCTGCCCTTGGCCGCTTGCGGCGGCGGCGGCGGCGACGATATCGTCCTCGCCCAGATGGGCTCGTACCATGTCGGCGGGCGCGCGGTGACGATAACGGGCCGGCCGGTGCGCGAGGTGCGGTTCACGCCCGGCGGGGTGCCCGCGCGCGTCGATCCCAACGGCACGTTCCTCGTCGAGCACGCCTACGCGCAGTTTTTCGTGCCGCGAACCGTGCGCGGCGCCGTGCCCTTGCTGATGATGCATGGCGGCGGGCTGACCGGGGTCACTTACGAGACCACGCCCGACGGGCGCGAGGGCTGGCTCAACTTCTTCCTGCGCCGCGGCTGGACGGTGCACAACGCCGACGCGGTCGAGCGCGGCCGCGCGGGCTGGGCGCAATTCCCCGACGTGTTCCGCGGCGAGCCCATCTTCCTCGCCCAGCACGACGCCTACGAGCGCTTCCGCATCGGCGGCGGGCCCGGCACCTTCGCGCGCAAGGAAGTCCTGCCCGGCAGCCAGTTTCCGGTCGAGGCCTACGACAATTTCGTGCGCCAGATCGTGCCGCGCTGGACGACGACCGACGACGCCATCACGGCCGCCTATATCGCCATGATCGACCGCGCCTGCCCGTGCGTGATCCTGGCCCACAGCCAGGCCGGGCAATTCGTCTTCCGCGCGGCCGAGGCGCGGCCCGACAAGGTGCGCGCGATCGTCGCCGTCGAGCCCGCCGGGTTCGGCAGCCCCGCGAACGCCGCCGCCTTGCGCGGGATTCCCGTGCTCGCGGTCTACGGCGATTTCATCGAGCAGGACGCCCGCTGGCCGGCGATCAAGGGCAACGGCTTGCGCTACTATGACGCGATCCGTGCGGCGGGCGGCGAGGTCGAGGTGATCGACCTGCCGCGCATCGGCATCGCGGGCAACAGCCACATGGTGATGATGGACCGCAACTCCGACGCGGTCGCGACGACGATCCAGAACTGGCTCGCCGCGCGCGGATTGTGGCGATAGCTCAAGCCTTGGGTGCGAACCAGGCTTCGACCCGGGCCCGCGCCCAAGGGGCGAGCACGTAGATCAAGGGCGAGGCGATCGCCCAGGAGAACATCCAGGCCTGGAACCAGCTGGCGGCGAACGTGCCCGCGTCTGCCGAGAAGCCGAGCGCGCGCAAGGTCGATACGCCCGACACCATGAAGGTCATCACGCAAGTCAGCAGGATCGAGAACGCGATCCGGATTTTGGTCTGAACGCTCATCGCTTCGACTTTCCTTCGCGCCACAAAGCATAAAGTCCCGCGCCGACGATCAACGCGATCCCGATCCAGGCGAGCGCGTCGGGCAGATCGCCCCACACCGCCCAGCCGACCAGCGTCGACGCGAAAATACCCGAATAGCGGAACGGCGACACCACCGCGACCTCGCCCCAGCGCATCGACAGCACCATCAGATGCTGCCCCACGCCCGAAACCGCCGCCGAGACGAAGATCGTGGTCCAGGCGCGCCCATCCATCGCCGCCCAACCTTCCACGAAGGTCGCCATGCCGCCGACCGCGCAGACGCATATCACCGTGGTCAACGTCACCGACGCGGACGGAAAGCCCGCGGGGATGCGCCGCGTGAACACGTCGCGCACCGCGCACATCACCGCCGACAGGAAGGAAATCAGCAGCCAGAAATCCACGCCCTCGGCCGACGGGCGCAAGATCAGCAGCACGCCCGCGAAGCCGACCAGGATCGCCGCCACGCGCCGCCAGCCGAAGCGCTCGCCGAGCACGAGGGCCGCGATCGGCAGCGCCATCAAGGGCGTCGCCATGTTGATCGCGGCGTTCAGCGCCAGCGGCACGTGCGCGAGTGCCGCCACGAAAGCGAGCGCGCCGATCCCTTCGAGCACGCCGCGCACGACCGAGTTGGTCTCGACCAGCGCGCCGGGCGCCGCGAAGGCGCCCGCGCGCCAGGCGGCGACGCCGAAGATCGCGATCAGCACGAAGCCGCGCACGAACAGCAACTGTCCGGCGGGCACGCTGCCCATCGCGAGTTTGAGCAGCGCGTCGGACCCGGCGAATAGCGTCATCGCCGCGACGATGGCGAGGATGCCCTTGCGGTTCCCCGGGTTCACGCCGCCCTCGCCCGCACGCGCGCGCGATGCAGCGCGTAGAGTCCCGACGCGACGATCAGCGCGATCCCCACCCAGCCTTGGAGATCGGGCAACTCGTCCCAGATGATCCAGCCGAGCAGCGCCGCCCAGACCAGCGCCGAATAGCGGAACGCGCCGGTCAGCGTGAGCTCGCCCGTGCGCATCGCCGCCACGGACAGAAAATACCCGGCCGAGACGACCACGCAGGCGAACGCGATCGCCGCCCACGCGGTCGGCGTCATCGGGACCCACCCGGCGATGGCGGTCGCGATCGCGCAAGCGGTCATGACCGAGCCCGACATGGCGAGGGCGATCAGCATCGACGGCACATGCGATCCGATCATGCGCGTGATCGTGTCGCGAATGGCGAAGAAGAACGCCGAGGCGAAGGACACGAGCAGCCACGGGTCGAGATTCTCGGCGCCCGGCCGCAGGATCAGCAGCACGCCCGCGAAACCGATCGCGACGGCCGACATACGCCGCCAGCCGACCTTCTCGCCGAGCAGCAGGACGGCGAGCGGCACGATCAGCAGCGGCACGCTTTGGTTCAGCGCCAGCGCCGTGGCGATCGGGATGTGCGCCAAGGCCGGCATGAACAGCAGCGAGCCCGCAAGCTCGGTCCCCGTGCGCGCGAGCACCAAACGATCGAGCAGATATCGCGCCTTGGCCAGCGCACCCGTGCGCCAGGCGATCAGCAGGAAAGCGAGCGTCACCGGCAATCCACGGATCGCCATCGCCTGGAGCATCGGGACCTCGGCGGCGGCGAGCTTCATCGCCGCGTCGTTGACCACGAAGAACGCCATGGCGCCGGTCAGCATCGCCGCCCCGCGCGCGTTGTCCGACAGCGCCATCAATTCTTGACCGAAGCCAGGCGCGTCTGCGCTTCGTGTTCGACCCGCGCCTTGAGCTGCGGGTACTCGTTGCACACGCGCTGGAAGTCGGTCTGGCCGAGCTCGAGCACTTCGCACGCGCTCGCCGCCGTGATCGTGGCGGTGCGCGGCGTGTCGATCACCAGCGCTATCTCGCCGAAATAGGCGCCCGCGCCGAGGCGCACGCCCTTGGGCGGCACGTGGACTTCGACCTCGCCCGCGAGCACGAAGAACATCGAATGGCCCGGCTCGCCTTTGCGGAACACGATCGTGTCGCGCGGCAGCGAGCGCGGCTGCAGCAGCCGTGCTATCGACGCGATGACCGACGCGTCGAGATCGGCGAAGAGCGGCAGCTTGGCGACCAAGCGCCAGGTCACCAGGAAATCGCGCTTCTTGAGCTCGACCGCGAAGCCGTTGGCCAGGATACCGGCGGGCACGGCGAACAGCGCGATCCCGATCAGGATCACCACGCCCGAGGCGAGCTTGCCCGCGGGCGTGATCGGCGCCATGTCGCCGTAGCCGACCGTGGCGATGGTCACGATCCCCCACCACATCGCATGCGGGATCGAGGCGAAGGCGTCGGGCTGGGCGCCGCGCTCGATGTAGTACATGGCGCTTGAGGCGAGCAGCAGCAGCGTGAGCGTGGCGGCCAAAGCCGCCCCCATCGGCCGCGCTTCGGTGCGGAACACCGAAAGCACCAGATCGAGCCCCGGGAAATAGCGCGTGAGCTTGAAGACCGCGAACAGCTCCAGGAACTCGATCAGCCCGCCATCGACGCCGAACGCGCCGTCGCCCAGCCAGAACACGCACGGGACCAGCAGATCGACGAGCCCGCGCCCCGACAGCGCGTAGCCGCGCCGCGCCTGCCAATCGGCCATCGCGCCGGCGTGGTAGCGCTCCGGCTCGATCCACAGGCGCAAACCGAACTCGGCGGCGAACAGGATCGCGATCGCGATCTCCGCGATGCGGAATTCCAGGCGCACCATCGGCCCCAGATCGGGCAAGGTGCGCAGCACGCCCTCGGCCAGCCACATCAGGATCGCGGCGACGAACAGCACGTCGCACGCCGCGCGCATGCGCGACTTCATCCCGTCGTCGTCCAGCGCGCGGAAAACGCGCGCGCGTGCTGAATCGGCCATCTCTTCCCCCCGCCCCCGAGTCTTGTATCAGGCCGTCAAGCGATCCGCCACGGCGCGTGACCGAAGCGCGCCTTCATAAAGTCGACGAAGGCCGCGGTCTTCGGCACTTTGTTGCGCGACGCCGGATAGACCACCGAAATCGGGAAGCTCTCGCGCGTGTGCCATTCGGCGAGCAGCGGCACGAGCCGTCCCTCGCGCACGTCGTCCGCGAGCGCGAACTCGCCCAGCCGGATCACGCCCACGCCCGCGAGCCCCATCTCCAGGACGGCGTTGGCGCTGTCGACCGTGACCGGTCCCGACACCTGCACCGGGCCGGACTTGAACGGCCAACGCGACAGATTGGGCATGTCGGCCATCGACACGCAGTCGTGATCGCGCAAATCCTCCGGCCGTTTGGGCGTGCCGCGCCGCGCGAGATAGGCGGGCGACGCGCAGATCAGCCGGTAGGCGTCGGCGATCTTGCGCTCGACCAAGCGATCGTCCCCGAGATCGCCCGTGCGAACGGCGACGTCCTCGCCGCTCTCGATCAGATCGACGCGCTTGTCGGCGAACGACAGCTGGACGTTCAAATCGGGATGGCGCGCGAGGAACTCGGGCAATGCCGGCATCAGCTGCCGATAGCCGAAGGCGTTGCCGGTGTTGATCTTCAGCAGGCCGCGCGGCCGCGCGCGGAAGCCGGCGACTTCGTTCTCGGCCTCGCGGATGTCCGCGACGATGCGCCGCGCGCGCGCGTAATAGGCCTCGCCCTCCGGCGTGAGCGCGAGGCTGCGCGTGGTGCGGCGGAGCAGGCGCACGCCCAGCCGCGCTTCGAGCCGCGCGATCGCCTTGGACAGCGCCGAGGGCGT
>JAMNXK010000110.1 GCA_023653245.1 Tagaea sp. | reverse complement strand
GCCGTGCCGCCGATGGCGGCGCGCGGATGGGGACGGGTCTTGGGAATCGGCAGCACGACCCAGAACTCGCCGCGTCCGGATTTGTCGCTGTATTGCGCGTTGAAAAGCGCGCAGGAGAATCTCATGCGCAACCTTGCGAAGATCCATGCGCGCTCGGGCGTGACGTTCAATACGTTGTCGCCGGGCCTTGTCGTCACGCCGCGCAACCGGCACCGGCGCGCGGATGCGGCCGAGTGGGCGCGCATCGTCGAGTCCGAGAATCCCATGGGCAGGGCCGGGCAGCCGCACGAGGTCGCGGGTCTCGCCCTGCTGTTGTGCGGCGAAGCGTCCGGCTTCATCACCGGAACGAATATCTGGGTCGATGGCGGCGCGCATATGCCGATGCAGGGGTAGCGAAATGGCGGCGAAGATCGCTCTGCGTGGTCTCAACTGGGCGCATCGGCGCGCGACGGCCCCGATGATCGCGGCGACGCGCGCTTTTCAAGAAATCGCGCCCGAGATCGACATCGAATGGGACGTGCAGTCGCTGGCCGGGTTCGAGCATGCGCTCGGCGGCGGCGTCACGAAACGTTACGATCTCGTGGTGTTCGACCATCCGTACTGCGGATCGATCCGGGCCTCCGGATTGTTCCGGCCGGCCGACGAGTTCCTGCCGGATCTCCGGGACGGCGACTTCGTCGGCGCGTCTCTCGCCAGCTATCGCTATGGCGGGTCGATTTGGGGCGTGCCCGTCGACGGCGCCACGCAAACGGCGGTGTATCGGGCAGACCTACTCGCCGAGTTCGGTCCGCCGCCCTCCACATGGGATCAGGTCGTCGATCTCGGCCGCCGCCTGCGGTTTCGGGGGAAATGGCTGGGGCTCGCGTGCCTCAATCCGCATGGGTTTCTCGTGCTTGCCGCGCTGTGCGCGAATCTCGGCGCGCCCTTCGCGGCGGACCCGCTTGCCGATCCCATCGATCGGCGCGTTCTCGACGAGGCGACCGGCCAACTCCTCAGAATTCTCCCGTATGTTCATCCGTCCAGCTGGGCCCAAAATGCGATCCAACTGCACGAAGCCATGCAAGCGGGCGACGAGATCGTCTTCTGCCCGGCGGCCTATGCCTACTTGACCCATGCGGAGCGCGACTTCGCCAAGCCGCTCGCGTTCGGCGCTTTCCCCGGCCCCTCGGCGCCGCATCATCGCGGATCGGTCCTCGGCGGAACGGGGTTGGGCGTGACCGCCGGTTGCCGGGCGCCCGAAGCCGCGGCGCGTTTCGTGTCGTTCGTCGCGGCGGCCCCGGTGCAGATGGAGATTTTCGCGGCGAACCATGGGCAGCCGGGCCGCGTTGAAGCGTGGCGGGACGCGAGGTCCAACGCGCTCTTCGGCAACGCCTTCCAAGAAACGGTTTCGACCGTCGAAGCCGCCTGGGTCCGCCCGCGATTTACAGGCTATATCGGCATTCAACACCGCTTGGGCGCCATCTTCGGGCGCGAGTTCTTGGATCTGCCTGGCCAAGCCCGCATGGACGCGATCAGAAAAACATGGGCATCGGCTCTCGCGTCCCCCGCCGGGGACATTACGCCGGATGCGACGACGGCGTGAACGGCCGGATCTAGGGGCATCGCAATCTTACAGTTTTGGTGTGGTATTTATTTTGATGTTCTCGAAGCCTGTCGCTACCAGGCTGGGCCAGATTTGGGACACGCGCGCGCAAAGACGCCATATACCCCGGTATACCGGGTTATACCTGGGTAACTTGATTTTCAGGGGCTTACGGTTAAGTCCTTGAGCATGCGCGGTTTCCAACGCCGCTCAAAATCTGTTGCCCGCAA
Source organism: Tagaea sp. (assembly GCA_023653245.1). The sequence goes on along the minus strand of JAMNXK010000110.1, from coordinate 5,085 downwards.
GGGCGTGCTGGTTCAAGTCCGGCCTGGGGCACCAAGGTTCCGACGCTTACGGCAACGCCGCAATCAGCGCGCGCGAGTCGCAGACCGTGCCGAAAACGCCGCCTTGCATCTTGACCATCTTGATGGCCGCGAGATGGTTGCCGTGGTCCGTCGCCCCGCAGCAATCGGAAAGCAGCAGGCATTCGAATCCGCGGTCGTTCGCTTCGCGCATCGTCGTGTGCACGCATACGTCTGTTGTGATGCCCGTCAGCACCAGATTGCGGATGCCGCGCTGACGCAAGATCAGTTCGAGATCGGTGGCGCAGAACGAACCTTTGCCCGGTTTGTCGACGATCGTTTCGCCGGGCAACGGCGCCAACTCCTCGATGATCTCCCACCCCGGTTCGCCGCGCACCAGGATCTTGCCGCAAGGGCCGGGGTCGCCAATCCCAGCGCCGATGTTGCGCGAGCGCCATCGCTTGTTCGCGGGCAAGTCCGATAGATCGGGCCGATGTCCCTCGCGGGTATGGATGATCCAATAGCCCTTCGCGCGCATGGTCGCGAGGACCGATTTGATGGGCTCGATCGGCGCGCGGGTCAGCGAAAGATCGTAACCCATGACGTCGACGTAGCCGCCTTTGCCGCAGAAATCGGTCTGCATGTCGATGACGATCAGCGCGGTGTTCGCGCGCGAGATGTCGCCGTCGAACGGCCAGGCGTAAGGGTCTGCGGGAATGGCGCCCATTTGGGGCCTCCTCGTTCCGTTGTTCGGCGCGTGGATCAGCAAGCTTCATGCCTTTCCGGGATCGTGGCATCCGTCTTGCTGACATTCGCCGCCGGTCGATGCGTTCCCCGCTCGGCCAGACGGCGGGTGCCCAGAAATTGGGCGGGTAAGGGGCGTGGCTGGGCCGATAAAGTGCATACAATCGTCGCGAAGCGTTGGGTTTGGATGGCGATCGGCCCCGTGGCCTTGTTCGCCGTGTGGTACGCCGCGCATACGATGGGCTGGGTCAATCCGCGGCTTCTGCCGTCGCCGGTCCGCACGCTTCACTCGATCTGGACGAATACGGCGAGCGGCGGACTGGCCGAGGATTTCGTCCGCACGCTGTGGCGCACGTTGCACGCGTTCGGCCTCGCCGCCGTTTTCGGCGTGCCGCTCGGGATCATGATCGGCGCGAACGAGCGGGTTTACCGTTCGATCGAGTTCCTGATCGACTTTTTCCGCTCGACCCCGGCCACGGCGATGTTCCCGCTTTTCATGATCATTTTCGGCCTGGGCGATTTCTCCAAGATCGCCGTCGCCGCGTTCGCCGCATGGCTCGTCGTGCTCTTCAACGTCGCCTACGGCGTCATGAACGCCCGTCAGACCCGAATTCTCGCGGCAACCGTGATGGGCGCGTCGCGGTTTCGCGTGTTCCGGGACGTCATGTTCTTCGAATGCCTGCCGCAGACCTTCGTCGGCTTGCGCACGGCCGTGTCGCTCGCGCTCGTCGTGATCGTGGTGGCGGAGATGTTCATCGGCTCGGACGACGGACTGGGCAAACGGATCATCGACAGTCAGATCACCTTCGACTTGCCCCAGCTCTACGGGACCATTCTGGTCTCCGGCGTGCTCGGCTACGGGCTCAACCTCGTTTTCCTCGCCCTGGAGAAGTGGCTCGTCCACTGGGCCGGCCGGGGCTGACAACCAACCGCAAACAGGAGACCGAAATGACGAAACGGCGCGAAGTACTGGCGGGCATCGGCGCGAGCGCGCTCTTGAGCGGCCTGGCGAGCCCCGCCCTCGCCCAGGCGCGCGACAAGGTGACGATCTCCTGGCTGCCGATCATGCAGACCTTCGCCTACTATGTGGCGCTGGAGGAAAAGCTGTTCGAGCGTGCGGGCATCGACGTCGAGTCCGCGCGCTTCCAAGCGCCCAACCAGATCATCGACAGTCTGGTCGCCAATCGCGCCGATTGCGGCGCGCCCGGCGCCGCGGCCGGAATCTCGGTTCTGGCGGAGTCGCAGTTTCCCGGGACGTTCAAGGTCTTCGGCCTTCAAGGGGGCGGCGTCGCGGTCAACCGGATCAACGACGCTCTCATCGTCGCGAACAATTCCCCCATCCGCACGTTCGCCGATCTGCGCGGCAAGTCGCTCGGGCACCTGCCGGGCATCCAATGGCGGACGATCTCGCGCCATATGGTGCGCAAGGCGGGCCTCGATCCCGATCGCGACGTGCGCCTCGTCGAACTCGCCGTCGGTCTGCAGGTCCAGGCGGTCATCGCCGGCACCGTCGACGCGACGCTGTCGCTCGAACCGGTGGGATCGATCGTGACGGCGCTGGGCGAGGCCAAGCGCGCGATGACCAATCCCGTCGCTTCGGTGATCTCGGACCCGTTCTATTCGGGCGTGTCGCTGCTGACCACCAAGTTCATCAAGGATCGACCGGCCGTGGCGCGCCGCGTCGTGCAGGTCCTCGACGAAGCCACGCGGATGGCGGAAAACGATTACGTCAAGCACCGCGCGATCCTGCCCAAGTACACGGCCGTGCAGGCGGCGCAGGTCGAGATCGTCGCGCAACCGTATTTGCGCGCGTGGCGCGATCTCAACGACGTCGATCTGCGCTCCTATCAGGCGCTGGTCGACGTGTTCTCCTCGGAGGGCGCGCTGCGCACGCCCATGAACGTGCGCGAAATCATCCTCAAGCCCGCGGAAATCGGCGCATGAGCGTGCGGGCGCAACGCCGCGCCGAAGAGCCGGCCGGGGGCGGCGGGGCGACCGCACGGCCGAACTTGCGGTGGTTCGCGCCCGGCACGCACATCACGGTGCGGGGCCTCGAAAAGGCGTTCGACGGCAATCCCGTCTATGTCGGATTCGACATCGATCTTCCCAAGGGCAAGATCGTGTCGGTGTTCGGGCCGAACGGCTGCGGGAAATCGACCTTCATCAACATCGTGTCGGGCTTGACGCCGTTCGAGCGCGGTCAGATTCTATTCGAGGGCAAGACGATCGGCGAAACGCGCATCGGCTACGTGTTCCAGAACTACCGCGAGGCCCTGTTTCCTTGGCTGCGCGCCATCGACAACATCCACTATCCGCTCAAGCTGATGGGCGTGCCCAAGGCGGAGCGGACGCGGCGGATCGAAGCGCTCGCGGCCGGATTCGACCTCAAGTTCGACCTCCATCGCTATCCCTACCAAATGTCCGGCGGCCAGCAGCAGACCGTGTCGATCATGCGCTCGTTGGTGATCGACCCGGAAGTGTTGTTCCTCGACGAACCGTTCTCCGCTCTCGACTACGAAATGACCTTGATCATGCGCGATCAATTGCAGAAGGTTCTGGTCGAGCGCGGCACGACCACCGTGCTGGTCAGTCACGACCTGGAGGAGGCCGTGTATCTCGCCGACAAACTCCTGATGCTCACGCGCAGGCCTTCTCGGATCGCCGAGTTCATGGACATCGACCTTGCGCGACCGCGGACGCCGGCGACGCTTACCGAGTCGCGTTTCGTCGCCTTGAAGGCGCGCGCGCTCGACGTTTTCCAGACGTCGGTCCGGGGAAGCTGAGCGCCGTGTCCGGCCCGCCCTATCGCGGCTATCACGACATCGGTGGCTTGCCCGGCGGACCCGTCGCCTGCGTCGAACGTCCCTTCGAAGACTGGCAGAAGCTTTCCGAGGCGATCCGGGGCGCGCTTGAGCGCAAGGCTCGGACCGTCTCGCTCGACGAAATCCGCCGTGTGTTCGAGAGTTTCGGGGAGTCGCTCTACGAAACGTTGGGCTTCTACGAGCGGCGAGCCGAAGCGCTGACTATTTTGCTCGCCGAAAAGGGCGTGGTGTCGGTCGAGGAGGTTCGCGCACGCATGGACGCGATCGCCGCCGCGCGCGGCCAACGCGTGGATCACGCGCGCAAATCGGTGGAGCCGTGACGTCGCCTCGATTCCGCCCCGGCGATCGCGTGACGGTTCTCGACCTCGGAAAGCCGGGGCATGTTCGAATTCCGTGGTTCGTGCGGCACAAGACCGGTGTCGTGGAACGGCATTGCGGCGCGTATCCGAACCCCGAGGACCTTGCCTACGGGCGTCCGGGCTTGCCGCCCGTCGATCTGTATCGCGTGCACTTCGCGCAGGCCGAACTCTGGTCCGGCTACGCCGGGCCGGCGTACGACACGCTGGAGATCGAAGTCTACGAACACTGGCTGGCGCCGGCGGAGCCGACGGCATGAGCGCGCCCGCTCCCATCGGCATCCCGGCCGTCGCGACCGATCCCACGCGTCCCGTGGTCGAGGGGCACGACGGCGCCGACTACTATGCGCTGATGACCGAGGCGCTCCACAAGATCCTCCTGGAGAGGGCCGTGCTGTCGCCGGCGGACACCGATCGATTGATCGCCGCGCTGGAAGCGCCGAACGTCGCATGGGGCGCCAAGATCGTCGCGCGGGCGTGGCTCGATCCGGCCTACAAGGCGCGTCTTCTGGCCGACGGATCGGCGGCGGCCGCGGAACTCGGTTTCGCGATCAAGGAAGCGAAACTTCTCGTCGTGGAGAACACGGCCGAGATCCACAACGTGATCGTTTGCACGCTTTGCTCGTGCTATCCGCGTTCGCTGCTGGGGCAGCCGCCTTGGTGGTATATCTCCAAGACCTATCGCGCGCGGACGGTCCGCGAACCCCGCGCCGTTCTGAAAGAATTCGGACTCGATGTGCCGCTCGACATCGAGGTTCGGGTTCACGATTCCAACGCGGATATGCGCTACCTCGTCTTGCCGCTCGCGCCGCGCGATGCCGGACGCCGGACGGAGGCCGAGTTGGCGCTGCTGGCGACACGCGACGCCATGATCGGAACGGCGATCGTCGAGCCCTATGCGCCCGATCGTCCGGTCAACCCCGGTCCATTGGGACGTCAACGAATGGTCCCGAAATGCTTTCCGGCACGTTGAAGCGTCAAGACGCGCTGGCGCGGCTTCGCCTGGGCCAAATCCGATCGAAGCGCGCTTTCAGGTCACGGCCGAGTAGGGCGTGGGCTGCAGGATCGACGCTTCCACCCGCGCGACGATCGGGCCGTCCTTCTCGCTGGCCGCGCGCGCCGCGATCCACTCGGGATCGCTCGCGAAGGCGTTCCAGCGCGCCTCG
>JAMNXK010000109.1 GCA_023653245.1 Tagaea sp. | reverse complement strand
GATCCGCACGGCCTGGACGAAAGTCTCGACCATGTCGTGGTCGCCATAGGCGTAGAAGGGATCGCGCACATTGTCCCCGCCGACGGCGACCTTCATGCCGGCCGCGCGCATCTCGTGCAGCGTGGTGACGCCGCGCCAGCGCGGCGTGCGGCCGCCCGCGCGGCCCTGGAGATACATGTTGCACATCGGCAGCGAGACGGCGGCGATCCCGGCTTCGGCGCAGAGCTTCACCGTTTCGGCGATCGCTTCGTCCTCTTGCACCGCCAGCGAGCAGCAATGGCCGGCGAGGATCTTGCCCTTGAATTTTCGCTTGAGGGCGATGCGCGCGATGCGGATCAGCGTGCGCGCGCTCGCGTCGTCGGTCTCGTCGACATGCAGATCGAGATCGAGTCCGCGTTCCTCGGCCAGGGCGAACACCTTCTCCATCAGATCGTCGAAACCCGCCGGCACCCCGGCATGATCCTCGCCGGCCATGCGCGTCACGCAGCCGAGCTGGCCGCCATGCTTGGCGACCAGATCGGCGAGCGCCGCGCCCTCGTCGCCCGCGAAAGCGTCCATCGACACGATCGACGAGGCCTGGAGCGTCACCTTGCCGGCCCAGCGGTCGCGCAGCTTGGCGAAGACGGGCCACGAGATCTCGGCCTGCGGCGAGAAACTGTCCAAATGCGTGCGGATGGCGGCCAGCCCTCGCGCATAGGCGCTGCGCACGCCGAAATCGAAGCGCGCGTCGATGTCGTCCGCCGACCAATGCGCGCGCCGGTCGGCCATGGTCGCGGTGAGCGCGCCGAAGAACGTGCCGTCCGGATTCGGATTGCGCGGCCAGATATGGCCCTTGTCGAGATGGGTGTGGATATCGACGGGGCAGGGCCAGACCATGGCGCCCTTCAGATCGGGCCCGAGCTCGGCGGGCATCGCTCCGGCGGGCAGGATATCGGCGATCGCGCCGTCGGCGATCGCGATGTCGCGCTTGGCGGGCGTGCCGTCGGGCAGCAGCGCGTTGACGCCGCGCAGCGCGTAGCGCGCCGAAACCGGCGGCGCGAAAAACGGCGCCATCCTAGTTCTCCCGCTTCACGGCGCTCTCGTGCCAGCGGCGCAGCACCAGATGCGAAAGCAAGGACAGGCACATGAAAATCACGATCCCCGAGATCGAGATCATGAACAACGCCGCGAACATGCGCGGGATGCGCAGCTGATAGCCCGATTCCAGAATCCGATAGGCCAAACCCGATTCCGAGCCGCCCGTGCCGGCGACGAATTCGGCCACCACGGCGCCGATCAGGCTGAGCCCGCCCGAGATTTTCAGGCCCGCGAGGAAATAGGGCGTGGCCGCCGGCAGGCGCAGATAGCGCAGCGTCTGGAAGCGCGTGGCTTTGTAGAGCTGGAACAGGTTCAGCAGATTGTGGTCGGCCGAATTGAGGCCGAGCGTGGTGTTCGACAGGATCGGGAAGAACGCGACGATCCAAGCGCAGATCAGCAGCGCCACGCGCACGTCGTCGACCCAGATGATGATGAGCGGGGCGATCGCCACCACCGGCGTCACCTGCAGGATGACCGCGTAGGGGAAGAACGACAGTTCGACCCATTTGGACTGGGCGAACAGCACGGCGAGCGACACGCCCGCCACCACCGCCACCGCGAGGGCCGCCATCGAAATCGACAGCGTGATCCACAGCGAACCCGACAACGTGCCCCAGTCGGTCCACATGGTCTTGGCGACCAGCAGCGGCCCCGGCAGGATGTAGTGCGGGATCTCGTTCACGCGCACGACGGCTTCCCAGCCGGCCAGCGCCAGCACGCCCACGCCCAGCGGCATCAGGATTTTGGGCCAGGCCGAGGCGGGCAGGCCGAGCACGCGTTTTTCGCGCGCGAAAACCGGAGCGGTGCCGTCCTGTTCGGCGACTTGGGCGAGCGACATGGCGTCAACCGTGATGGGCGTGATGGGCCATCGCGTTCTCCAAGGCGGCGGAGGCGCGGCGGCAATGCTCGTTGTAGAGCGGGCTGGTGCGGTAGTCGTTGTCGCGCGGGTAGGGGGCGGCGACGTCGATGTCTTCGATGATCCGGCCCGGCCGCGCGGCCATCACCACGATGCGCTGGGACAGGAACACGCTCTCGAACACCGAATGCGTGACGAACACGACCGTGAAGCTCGAATCCTGCCACAGGCGCAGCAAGTCGTTGTTGAGCTTGAAGCGCGTGATTTCGTCCAGTGCCGCGAAGGGCTCGTCCATCAGCAGCACTTGCGGTTTGGTGACCATCGCGCGCGCGATGGAAACGCGCATCTTCATGCCGCCGGACAGCTCGCGCGGATACGCCTTCTCGAACGCCGACAGACCGACCAGGCGCAAAGCTTCGGCCGCGCGGCCGCGCGCTTCCTCGCGGCTCACGCCGGCGATCTTGAGCGGCAGCAGCGCGTTGTCGAGCGCCGTCGCCCAGGGCATCAGCGTCGGCTCCTGGAAGACGAAGGACAATGCGTGGTCCGCCCCTTCGCGGTCGGCGGGCCAGTCGATCGTGCCGGCCGAGGGCTCGCCCAAGCCGGCGATCAGGCGCAGCAAGGTCGACTTGCCGCAGCCCGACGGCCCGAGCAGCGACAGGAATTGGTGCCGCCCGATGTCGAGATCGACGTTCTGCAGCGCCAGCGTGCCGTTGGAGAAGAGTTTCGCCACCCCCCGGCACGACACGACCGGCCGGGGGCGCCCGGCCGGTCGTTCGTCGCGCGCAGCCGGAGCGGCCGCCGCGACCGGGTTCATCCCATGCCCACGCGCTTGTTGACGAATTGCAGGGTGTAGGCGCGCGAGATGTCGAGCCCCTGGCGCACCACGCCGGCGCCGGCCATCGCGTCGTAGAAGCTCTTCCAGCGCGCGTCGGTCATGGCGCCGATGCCCAGGCGCGTCGAATCGCCCGAATCGACGATGCCGTATTTGTTCAGCTCCGAAATCGAATGCGCGATCTTGTCGTCGGGCATGTCGGGGTTGTCGCGCTTGATCAGCGCGTTGGCCGCCGACGGATCGCCCTTGAGATAGCCGTACCAGCCTTCGATCGACGCGTTGACGAAACGCTGGAGCAGGTCGGGCTTCTCGCGCACCATCCGCACGGACGTGTTGATCGTGGTCTGGTAGTTCTCGAAGCCGTACTCGGCGAGCAGGTGGATCACCGGGTTGACGCCCGCCTTGCGGATGTCGAAGGGCTCGGACGTCAGGAAGCCCTGCTGCGAGAGCGTGCGATCTGCCAGGAACGGCGCCATGTTGAAGGTGTAGGGGCGCACTTGCTCGTCGGTGAATTGGAACTTCGCGCGCAGCCACGGCCAATACGAGGAGCGGCCGCCGGCGCCGATCAGGATCGGCTTGCCGCGCAGCTGAGGCAGCGTGTCGTTGCCCACGCCGGGATGCGAGATCAGGACTTGCGGGTCCTTCTGCATGACGGAGGCCACGACGACAAACGGCACGTTCTCCTCGACATAGCGGAAGCCGGAGAACGAGTTGGACATGATCGCATCGACGCGGCCGGCGACCAGCAGGGCGTTGGGATCCTGCTGCGGGCCGCCCATGCGGATCTCGGCGTCGATGCCGTGGCGGCGATAGATGCCAGTGGCGAGCGCCTGATAGAAGCCGCCGTGTTCGGCCTGGGCGCGCCAATTGGTCTGATAGACGAACTTATCGAGATTTTGGGCGCGCAAAGCCGGCGCGGGCAAAGTGGCGAGGGCGGTGCCGGCGCCCAGAAGGCCCAGCGTCGCGCGGCGGGAAAGGGGTTTGCGGGTCATGGGGTTGCTCCCAGGTCGGGGGTTCGGAACGAGATCGCCGAAGCAGCAAATTCCGGACCATGCGCGCAAACGCGCACGAGTCCGAAACCGAACTATAGCCATGCCTCGGATTTAGGCAATCAGCCTCGGCTGGCGAGGTGCGCCAGTGGATAACTTGCGATCTCGGTCAGGGCCTGGACGAGCTTGCCGGCCATGTGATCGACCAATTTTTGGCCGCGCTCGGCGTCGGCGTCGAGCGCGTTGCCCGCCGCCCCCAGCGGATTGAGGTCTTGCATCTGCCAGGCGACGGAGGTGCGCCCGCCCGGGATGATCGTGTCGTATTGGCCCTTGAGCTTTTGCGGCAGGGTTTCGAAGTTCCGCCGCTCCTCGTGCTTCACCAAATCGGGCGTCAAATGCAGCATCAGCGAGGTCTCGGCCGAGCCCGCGTGAATGCCGTAGACCAGCTCGTCGGGCGGGAACATGCCCGCGGGCTTGCCCAGCGCGTAGGAATTGATCGCCACCGCCAGCATCGTGTGGCGCACGCGCAGGTCGCGGCAGACGATGTCCACCACCTGCGGCTGGCCGCCATGCGAGTTGAAGATCGCGAATTTGCGGATGCCCGCGCGCGCCACCGAATCGCCGATCTCGGTCCAGAGCCGGATCAGCGTCTCGGCCGAGAGCGTCAAGGTTCCTTTGAACGCCAAATGCTCGTTGGACTTGCCCACCGGCATCGGCGGCAGGAACAGCACGCCCAGATCGGCCGGGGCGAGTTCCGCCGCGCGCGCGACCACGCCTTCGTTGATCTTCGCGTCGACCCAGACGGGCAGATGCGGCCCGTGCTGTTCGATCGCACCCACCGGCAGGACGGCCACCGTGCGCTCGACGTCGAGGCCGTCGAAATCCGGGCCGGTCAGATGGTGCCAGAATTTGTGCTTCGGCAGCCGGCTCACTGCAGCACGGCCTTTTGCCAGCGGAACTCGGCGAAGCCTTTGCCTTGCAGCGCGCTGACGATATGCCCGGGCCCGACGAACACCGGCCGCCGCGTCAGGTCCATATACATCAGCACGACTTGCTTGCCGGCGAAGCGTGGGCTCATGTAGCCCATCGTGCGCTTTTGCATTTCGGGGGTCGAGACCGAGGCGGGATCGACATTGACGATCGCGCATTGCACGCCGGCGACGGCTTGCAGGGCGACTTGGAATGTTTGTGTGGCCATGGCGGCATGACTCTAAGGCCGGCGCGGTCCGGCGAAAAGCGCGGATGATGTACCCGGAAAGATTACGGCAGCGGCTTCGGCGAATCGGACAACGTCCGGAGATGGGCGATCAGATTGGCCCGATCCTCGGCCCGGCGCATGCCGGCATAGGCCATGCGCGTGCCCGGCATATAGGCGCGCGGGTTGGCGAGGAATTGGTTGAGTTCCTCGTAGCCCCACTGGCCGGCGGCACCCGGCCGGGCGGCGGCGGCGACCATGGCTTGCGAATAGGCGAAGCCGTCGATATGCGCCTTCTTGTTGCCGACCGTGTCCCACATATTGGGGCCGACGCCGTTGCGCCCGCCCTTTTCGAAGGTGTGGCAGGAGGTGCAATTGCGCAGCAACGCCGCACCGGCCGTTGCGTTGGCCGAGGCGAGCAGCGGACCGATGGGCTCGATCTGGGCGGCGGGTTCCGCGGCGGCCTGGACGGCGCCCGCACTCTCGACCTTGATGTCGAGAACCGTCTTTTCCAGCTGCTTGGGATGGACGAGCAGGTTCGCGAGGAAGCCGATCACCGTGATCGCGAGCACCGAAGAGACAACGGCGCCGAAGATCTTGTTGAGCTCGTAGGAATTCATCGCAAGGGCCCGACCGCTGAAAGAAACCACATAGGGTCGCCCCCCCGAGGGACCGACCGGCTTCGCGCAATCTATATTGCCCGACGCGCCCGGCGCAACCCCGCCGAACGGCCCTGCGGTAACGCGACGCGGCCTTGTTTCGCCGCCAGATCAAGGCGTTCGCCGGCCCGGCCCGATTGACAGGGCCCGCCGCACCCTCGATAACCGCCGCGAACGCCGAATCGAGGATGAAAACCCCGATGCCGACAACCAAGCCAGCCAAGCGCATCGCCTTCCAGGGCGTCCCGGGGGCGTATTCGCATTTGTCGTGCCTGCACGCCTATCCCAAGCTCGAGCCGCTGCCCTGCCCGAGCTTCGAAGACGCGTTCGATGCCGTGCGCACGGGCAAGGCCCTGCTCGCCATGATCCCGATCGAGAATTCGGTCGCCGGGCGCGTGGCGGAAATCCACCACCTCATCCCGGAGGCGGGCTTGCATATCGTCGCCGAGCATTTCGAGCGGGTGAACCATCACCTGCTCGCTCCGCCGGGTGCCACGCTCGATACGATTCGCACGGTGCAAAGCCACGTCCAAGCGCTCGACCAATGCCGTGCCAGCTGCCGCGCGCTGGGTTTGAAGCGCGTCGTGGGGGCCGACACGGCCGGTTCGGCCGCCGAGATCGCCAAAGCGGGCGACGTCACGCGCGCGGCGATCGCCTCGTCGCTGGCGGGCCGGATCTACGGCCTCAAATCCCTCAAGAAGGATTTGGAGGACGCCGATCACAACACGACCCGGTTCGTGGTGCTGTCCAAGAAATCGGAGCTGGCCGATCCCAAGAAGGGGCCGTGCGTCACGACCTTCGTGTTCCGGGTCAAGAACCGCGCGGCGGCCCTTTACAAGGCGATGGGCGGCTTCGCGACCAACGGCGTGAACATGACCAAGCTGGAGAGCTACATGCTCGGCGGCAGGTTCACGGCCACCCAGTTCTACGCGGATGTCGACGGCCATCCCGAGGATCGCGCGCTCGCCCACGCGCTCGAAGAACTCGAATTCTTCTCCGACCACGTGAAGATCCTGGGCGTCTACCCCGCGCACGAATACCGCCTCAAAGGGCGGCACTGACGAGGGCGGCCGGGCCTGCGGCCCGAGGACTCCGCGCGAATCGGTCGCGACACCGGTGTCAAAGCGAGCTCGATTCCGAAAACCGGACTTCGTGGGTCACGCCATTTTGGGTGAATCGCGCGCGCGAACTCTTGGCGCGGTTTTTCCGCGTTTTGCGTGAATCGCGCGTTTTCAGCGGGTTAGCGATGCGTCCTGCGCGACGCCCCACCGGGCCAGCCCGCGACGCGCCGCCCGCACGCG
>JAMNXK010000108.1 GCA_023653245.1 Tagaea sp. | reverse complement strand
GAAACGGAAGCGCTGGCGGATGCGATAGCGCTCGATATAGGTCTTGTCCGAGGCGCGCGCGATGTCGAAACCGGTGCGCCAATTGTCGTCGAGGTCGAAGCGCCCGTTCGAGCGCGCATGCCCGCGCCACTGCGGGAATCCTTCGCCCTCGCGGTTGGTGCGCAAGAACGACGCGTCGGTCACGATCTGGCCGGCGCCGAAGCGCTGGCGGTGCTCGGCGGCGAGCAGCGGCAGGTCGTTGGACAGGAAGATCGGCGTGACGGTCGCGTCGGCCGACGGCCCGAGCGTCCAGTAATAGGGCGTGGCCACCATCGTGCCGTTGCGCGAGGAGCTCGCCACGTCGGGCGGCAGGAAGCCCGATTTGCGCTTCTCGGTGCCGTCGGGATGCGCGAGATAGGGGGTATAGGCGACCGGCACGCCGCGGATTTCCAGCCACGCGTCGTCGTAGACGACTTCCTTGCGCGTCTGGTCGTGGCGGATGCGCTCGGCGCGAATCCGCCACATCGGCGCGCGCTCCGGATTCTCGGCGCACGGCTCGCACGGGCTGTAGATCGCCCGTCGCATGGTCGTGCGCGAGCCGTCGCCGCGGCGCGCGGTCACGGCGGCGAAGCGGCTCTGATCGGCGAGCAACAGGCGCAGATTGCGCATGATGCCTTCGCTCAGATCGCTCGTGAGTTCGACGTACTCGGCGAAAGCCACTTCGCCCGTCGGCTCGACCAGCGACACCGCACCCGAGGCGGTGACCACGTTGGTGCGCCGGTTGAAGGTCAGCGTGTCGGCGCGCAGAATCCGGTCGCCTTGCGCGACTTCGACATTGCCTTGCGCGGTCACCACGCCCAGATCGTCGTCGGAAATCAGCTCGTCGGCGGTCATCATGACCGGCAGATCGCCCAGCGCCCGTCGATCCTGCGCGCGCGCGCCCGCGCCCGGCCAGGCCCAAACGGCGAGGACGGCGGCAAGACCGATCGAGAACGCGAAAATACGACGCATGGGCGAATCGACTGACGGTGCAAGGCGCAAGGTTCGCCCGAAGGCGGCGGATTATAGCCAGCGACCCCCCGCCCGCCACGGGATAAATCCCGTCAGGTCAAGCTCTTGGACCGACCCCCAATCCCTTGCCCTTGCCGGGGCCGCCTGATACATGGGCTGGTATTCGCGGGGGTCTTCCCGATGCAGCAACCGATCCGCTTGGCGCCGTCCATCCTATCCGCCGATTTCGCGAAATTGGGCGCGGAGCTGCGCGCCATGGAAGAGGCCGGTGCCGACTACATCCATATCGACGTGATGGACGGGCATTTCGTGCCGAACATAACGATCGGGCCCGGCGTGGTGCGCGCGCTGCGCCCGCACACCAAATTGCCCTTGGACGTGCATCTGATGATTTCGCCCGTCGATCCGTTCGTGAAGGAATTCGCCGAGGCGGGCGCGGACATTCTCACCGTGCACCCCGAGGCGGGCGCGCACGTGCATCGCACGATCCAGTCGATCAAGAGCCTGGGCAAGAAGGCGGGGATCTCGATCAATCCCGGCACGCCGATCGAGGCGGTGGATCCGGTGCTCGACATGGTCGATCTGGTGCTGGTCATGTCGGTCAACCCGGGATTCGGCGGACAAAGCTTCATCGACGGCGCGCTCGACAAGATCGCGCGCTTGCGCGCGCGGATCGACGCGACCGGCCGTGCCATCGATCTGGAAGTCGATGGCGGGGTGAACGACAAGACCGCCCCGCGCGCGCGCGCGGCGGGCGCCGACGTGCTGGTCGCGGGCACGGCGGGTTTCGCCGGGGGCCCCGCGCACTATGCCGAAAACCTGCGCCGGCTGCGCGGGGGCTGAGGCGCCATGAAGGCCGCTCCCCGCTCGCGCCTGGCCGATGCTTGGCACGGCTCGTTCCTTTACGGGATGCTGATCGGCGGCCGCGCGCCGACGCGTCTGGCGCGCTTGGCGCCGCCCCCTTTGCCCGGCGCCGCCGAGCGCGGCCAGGCGATCGTCGCGGGGCGGCTGGTCTGCGCCGGGCGCGCGCTCAAGCCCGAGCGGCCGGATTGGACGGCGCCCGATCTCAGCCGCGCGGCGGCGGTCGAGCTCAATTCCTTCGAGTGGCTCGACGACCTCGCCGCTCTCGGCAGCGAACTCGCCCAAGCCCGCGCGCGCGCCTTGGTCGAAGATTGGATCCTCGCCCATCGCGGCTGGAAGAAACTCGCCTGGGACGCCGAGCCGACCGGCAGGCGCCTTTGCGCATGGCTTGGCCACGCGCCTTTCCTGTCGCGCGGCGAAGGCGATCCCTTGGGCCCGATGCTGTTGGAATCGGCCGCGCGCCAGGCGCGGCATTTGTCGCGCGTGGCGCTCGACGCGCCGGAAGGCTTGGCGCGGCTGACGGCGCTCAAAGGGGCGATCTACGCCCATGCCTGCGGATTGCTGTCGCCCGCCAAGCTGCCCGCCTTGGCGGCGGCGCTCGCGCGCGAGGCCGTGCGCGACCTGCTCGACGACGGATTCCACGCGGCGCGCGGGCCTTCGGCGCAATTGCGCGCGCTCGCCTGCCTGGTCGATTCGCGGACGGCGCTGGAAGCCGCCGGCGCGCGCTCGCCCGAGACGCTGCATCGCGCCATCGAGAAGCTCGCGCCCGCGACGCGCTTCTTCCGCCACGGCGACGGCGGCTTCGCGCTGTTCAACGACTCCGCCGAGGAAGACGCCGCTGCCATCGACGCGGTCTTGTCGCGCGCGCAGTGGCCCGATCCGCCGCCCGCGCGCGCCGTCGCGGCCGGGTTCGATCGCTTGGCCGCCGAGCGCGTGACGCTGATCGTCGATACCGGCGTGCCCGTCTCGGGCGTCTATGCGGGTGGTGCCCATGCCGGCACGCTCGCTTTCGAAATGTCGATCGGCAAGGAGCGTCTGATCGTCAATTGCGGCGCCGGTCCGCGCGACGACAGCGACTGGTCGCTGGCTTTGCGCGCGACGGCCGCGCATTCGACCTTGTGCGCCGAGGACGCGGATTCCTCGCCCGTCGCCCCGGGCGGGCTGCTCAGCCGCCCGAGCGCCGTCGAAACCAGCCGCGAAGAAGCCGACGGCAATATCTGGCTCGACGCCAGTCACGACGGCTATGTGGGGCGGCTGGGCTTCGTCCATCGTCGGCGCCTTTTCCTGGCCGGCGACGGGATGGATCTGCGCGGCGAGGATTCGCTGCTGCCGGTGGAGGGCAAGGCGCCGGCCTTGCCCGAGACGCGATTCGACATCCGCTTCCATCTGCACCCGGACGTGCAGGTCTCGGTCATCCAGAATGGGGCGGCGGCCTTGCTGCGTTTGGCCTCGGGTCAGGCGTGGCGCTTGCAGGTCGCGGGCGCCCGGCTCGATCTGGGCGAAAGCGTCTATTTCGGGCGCAAAGGCAGCGCGCGGCGCGCCGAACAGGTGGTGGCGAGTGCCGTTTCGGGTCCGGCGGGGGCGACGGTCAAATGGGCGTTCAAGCGTATCGCCGCCGGAAAGATCTAGGCGCCGCGCGCTGGGTCTTGCCCGCCCTCGCGTTGGCGCTTGCGTCGATCTGGTGGTTCCATCCACCCGGCATCGCGTTGCTCCAGCCCGATTCGGGCTCCTATCTCGACGGCGCGTCGATCCGCGGCGCGGTCTATCCGGCGCTGTTGCGCGCGATCGGGGTCGAGGCGATTCCCGCGTTCCAGCTCGCCATGTACTTCCTTGCCGCGGGCCTTGCCGCGGCGGCGATCGCGCGGGTTCTCCAATCGCTGCCGGCGGGCGTCGCCTATCTGTTGTTCGTGGGCGCCAACCCGGAACTCGTGAAGTACTGCTTCACCGTGCTGTCCGAAGCGCCGAGCCTCGCGGGGGCGATGCTGCTGCTGGCGGCGGCGGCGCGCGCGGTCGAAGGCCGCGCGTCGGGCTTCGTCGCGATGGGGCTGATCGCCGCCGTGGCGACCGATCTGCGCCCCGTCAATTGGAGCTGGGTTCCGTTGATTCCGCTGGCCGCGTTGCTCGCGCGCGCGGGCTGGCGCGCCGGCTTCGCGGGATTGGCGGCGGTCGTCGTGCCGCTCGTTGCGCTGAGCCTGGCGCGCGCGCCCGCCGCCGACGCGGACCGGCGCGACTTCGCGGCGCTCAATTTGTTCGGCAAATTCGCGCTGCTCGTCGAAGCCCCGCGCGACGCGTTCGAAGCGGCCGTGGCCGAACAAACCCGCGCGATGCGCGACAGGCTCGACGCGACCGACGATTTCGGCGTCGCGTTCGGGTTGCGCGCGGCCTATGCCGAGCATCTGCGCTACGGCGTGTGGCGCGACTTCGCCGCGCGCGCGCTGCCCGCGCCGGAGACGCGGCTCGACAAGGTGCTCGAACTCGCGGCCGCGCGGCCCGCGGCGTTCGTCGCGGAGATCGCCCGCCAGCTGCGCGGCTTCTGGACGATGCCCGATCTGATCGACGCGCGCGAACGCGGCGCGCGCGAAGCCGCGCTCGCCGCCTTGCCGGACTCGCCCTTGCGCGCGCTCGAAACTCCGCCTGCGGCCCGGCCGGCGGCGGTCGTCTGGGGAACGCGTGCGATCCTTGCCACCGGCTTCGCGCTCTCTCTTGCGCTCATGGCCGCCGCGCCCTATCCGGGTGCGGCCTGGGCGTTCGCCGGGTTGGCGGCGTTCGCGCTATGGGGCAATTGGACGCTCGTCGCGGCCCTTCATACGGCCTTGCCGCGCTACGCGCTGGGCGCTTGGCCGTTTCTGGGCGTGTGTCTGGCCGCCGCTATCGCCGCAACACACCGTATTTGGCGATCGCGTAGACCGCGCGGAACGCGTCCTTGAGGCCGATCTTCTTGCCCTCGGCGTAGGTGCGCCCGGCGTAGGAAATCCCCACCTCGTAGAAGACCAGATTTTTCCGCGCGAGTTTGCAGGTGATCTCGGGCTCGACGCCGAAGCGATCCTCGGCGATCGCGATCGACTGGATCGCTTCGCGCCGGAACGCCTTGTAGCAAGTCTCCATGTCGGTGAGGTTGAGGTTGGTCGCGCAGTTCGACATCAAGGTCAGGATCCGGTTGGCGACCATGTGCCAGAAATAGACCACGCGATGCGCGTCTCCGCCCGCGAAGCGCGAGCCGTAGACCACGTCCGCGCCTTTGGTCAGGATCGGATCGAGCAGTTTGCGCCAATCGGCGGGATCGTATTCGAGATCGGCGTCCTGCACGACCGCGATCTCGCCCGTCGCCGCGGCGAAGCCGGTGCGCAAAGCGGCGCCCTTGCCGCGGTTGACCGGATGGTGGATCGCCACGTCGATCAGGCCGGCCAGCTCGCCGCGGATGAGATCGCCGGTGCCGTCGCCCGAGCAATCGTCGACCACGATCACCTGCTTGCGCGGCGGCCACGCCGCGCGCACGCGCTCGAGCACGGCGCGCAGGGTCGCGCGTTCGTTGTAGCAAGGGACGACGACCGACAGGGTGAAACCGTCGGGGGAGATCGGCGCTTTCGTCACGGGGACACTCGCAATGGCGACGCGATGGGGTTATAGGCACTCGACGCTGGAGTTGGCCAGCGCGGATCGACGGATCGACGGATGGAAACGCAAGGGGAACGGCTGCGCGCCGCGGTGATCGTGCCGTGCCGCGACGGGGCGGATTCGCTCGCCGCGTGCCTGGCGGCCCTGGCGCCGCAGTTGGTCCCCGGCCGCGCCGTGGCGCTGGTCATCGACGACGCGTCGCGCGTGCCGCTGGCCGAGGCGCCCGCCACGCGCGGGTTTTTCGACGGCGGGCGGATCCGCGTCGTGCGCCGGCCGCGCGCGGGCGGACCGGGGGCGGCGCGCAACACGGGGTTCGCCCAAGCGCGGCTACTCGGCGTCGACGTCGTCGTGCTGCTCGATTCGGATTGCGTGCCGCCGCCCGACTACGTGGCCACTCACCTGGCGTTGCACGACGAGATGCCGGACGTGGCGTGCGTGGGCGGCGCCATCGAAGGCTTCGGCGAAGGTTTCTGGGCGCGGGTGGATGCGGCGATGAGCTGGTTCACCTCGATCCCCGGCACGCCCGCGCGCGAGGTCCGCTTTCCGGTCCATATCCCGACCGCGAACATGAGCCTCAAAGCCGCCGCCCTCGAGCCCTTCGTCGAAGGCTTGCGCTACGCGGGCGAGGACACGCTGTTCGTGCTGGCGCTGCTCGCCAACGGGCGGCGCGCGCGCTACGCCGCCCGGCCGGTTCTGCGCCATCGCGATCGCATCGGCTTCGCCGCCGTCTTCCGTCATCAATTCCGCTGGGGCTATCACACCTATTGGATCCGCGTGGGCTTCGACATGTCGCCGCTCAAGCGCGCGGCGTTCGCCGCCGGAATCCTGCTGGCCAGTCCGGTTTACGCGGGCTTGGCCTCGTGGTACGTGCTCGCCGCTTGGCTGCGCGCGCGGCCGGGCGACTGGACGCTGGCGCCGGCCGTGGTGGCGCTGTCCGCCGCCAAGGCCGTCGCGGCCGCCTGGGGGGCGCTCGTTCCGTCCCGCGCCTTCCATCCCGGCATGAGCCCCGCCGAACGCCCGGTTTCCAATCCATGACCGATATCGACGCCAACGCCACCGAAGCCGAGCAACGCGCCGCCGCGCGCGCGCGCGTGGCGGCGTTTCGCGACGCGGCCGAACCCGCGCGCGCCCGGTGGCGGACGCGCAATCCGTTTTTCCACGCCGAAAACGCGCGCGCGTTGCGGTTTTTGATTCCGCCCGGCGCGTCGGTGCTGGCGGTTGGTTGCGCCGACGGCGCCGAGCTCGCCGCCCTCGCCCCGGCCCGCGGTCTCGGGATCGACCCGAGTGTCGCCGCGATCGAAGCGGCCAAGGCGGCGCATCCGGGGCTCGAGTACCGCTCGCTCGACTTCGAGGTCGAAGGCGCGCTCGAGTCCCTCGGCGAGACCTTCGACTTCGTCCTGCTCCCCGACACGGTGGGCTGGATGGAGGATCTCGAAGCCACGCTCGCCCGGCTGCACGCGGTCTGCCATCCCGACACGCGCGTCGTG
>JAMNXK010000107.1 GCA_023653245.1 Tagaea sp. | reverse complement strand
GGTTATGCGAGGTGGCGAGCATCGCCTTGCCCAGGCGCGTATGGTCGAAAAACCATTTGAGCGCGATCACGACGGCGATCAGCGTGCCCATGATCCACAGGCTTTGCGGATGCAGCGTGGCACCGCCGATATGGATGGGCGCGTCGCCCGAGAAGGCGGGCAGCGCGTAATCGCGCTTGCCGATGAAGACCTCGACCACGCCGCGGATGAAGATCGACGCGCCGATGGTGATGATGATGAGGGTGACGACCGAGGCGCCGCGCGCGGGCTCGACCGCGAATTTCTCCAGCGCCACGCCGGCGATGGCGGCGATCAGCAAGGCGAGCGGGATCGCCGCGATCAGCGGCAGGCCCGCATTCGCCGTGATGAACACGGCCGACATGCCGCCGATCATCACGAACTCGCCTTGCGCGAAATTGATGACGTGGCTGGCGTTGTAGATGATCGCGAAGCCGATGCCGACCAGCGCGTAGATCGATCCGCGCGTCAGGCCCGAGAACAGGAACTGCAGGAACTCGTCCAAGCGTAAGCTCCGTCAAGCGAACGGGGGCCGGAACGCCCGGCCCCCGCCCTTTGTACCCCGTTTGCCGGCGCCTAGTAGAGCAGGCGCCAAGTGTTGTTGCGCACTTCGACCATTTTGAAGGAGCGCTGGTCGAGGCCCATATGGTCGGTCGGCGTCATGTTGAAAATGCCGTCGACGCCGACGAAGTTCGTCGTCTTCTCGATCTCGTCGCGCACCCGCGCCTTGTCGGTGCCGTTCGCGCGCCGGACCGCCTCGAGGGCGATCATCAGCGCGTCCCAGGCGTGGCCGCCGAAGCCCGAGACGTTCTCGTTATAGGCCTGACGATAGACTTGCGTGTACTCCATCGTCACGGCCTTCTGCGGATCGTTGGCCGGCAGCTGCTCGGCGACCAGCAAGGCCGCCACGGGCATGCGCATGCCCTCGGCGGCACCCTGCGACTGGTCGATGAATTGCTGCGAAGCCACACCGTGGTTGAAATAGAACTGCACGCCCGTCATGCCGAGCTGGCGGAAATTCCGCGCCGTGATGACCGTGGGCGCGCCGAAGCCGCAGCCGACGATCCCTTGCGGGGTGGCGTTGCGGATGCGGGTCAGCTGCGGGGTCATGTCGGTGTCGGTCGGCGCGTAGGTCTCGTCGGCGACGATCGTGATGTTGAAGCGCGCCGCCAGGCTGCGCGCTTCGGCGCGGCAGGATTGGTCGAACCCGCCCGAGCCCGCGATGATCGCGGCGCGCGTCCAGTTGTTGCGCCGCATGTCCTCGTAGATCTTCTCGACCGCCATGCGGTCCGAATGCGGGGTCTTGAACACCCAGCGCTTGACCGGCTCGACGATCACGTTCGCACCCGCGAGGCTGATGAGCGGAATGCGCGCTTCCTCGACCAGCTCGATCATCGCCATGGTCTCGCCCGTGGTCGACGCGCCGATGATGAAATCCACGCGGTCGTCTTCGATCAGGCGGCGGGTGAAGGTCACGGCCTGGCGCGGATCGCCGGCCGAATCGTAGAGCCGCAATTCGAGCGGACGGCCCAAAACGCCGCCCGCGCGGTTGATGCGCTCGACATAAAGCCGCAGCGTCTTGGCCGCGGGATCGCCGAGGAACGCGGCACCGCCGGTGACGGCGAGCACCGCGCCAATGCGGATGGGTTGCGGTTGCTGCGCCTCGGCCGAGCCGAAACCGAAGACGGCCAGAGCGGCCATCGCCGCCACGGCCAAACGCCGGGAAAGTCGAAGCATTGGGGGAGCCTCCCTGTGGGATTTATTCGTTGACCGACCGGTCGATAATAGACCGAGGTTGCACCTACTGTCTACGCCCCGCCGCTTCCCGTCAACGCGCGGGACGTGGCAAAGTCGGTCCATGCGATACGCCCTTTTCCTCGTCTTCGCCCTCGGCTGGGCGGGCCCCGCCGCCGCCCAAGCGCTCGACGCGCTGGAGCGCGAGATCGTGGCGCTGTTCGAGCGCGCCGCCCCGTCGGTCGTCTCGATCTCGATCGCGCGCCCGCAAGCCCGGCCCGGCCAGGCGCGCCCGGGCGAAGCGGCCGGCTCGGGCATCGTCTGGGACCGCGAGGGGCATATCGTCACGAACGCCCACGTGCTCGAAGGCGCGTTCGAGGGCCGCCAGCCCACCGTGACCTTCGACGGCACGCGGCGCTTCGCGGCGCGCGTGGTCGGCATGGCGCCGGAATTCGATCTGGCCGTGATCCGCGTGGACGGGCCCGTCGGCGAACTGCGGCCCATCGAACGCGGCAGCACGCGGGGCTTGCGCATCGGCCAGATCGTGTTCGCGATCGGCAATCCCTTCGGGCTCGACCGCTCGCTCAGCCAAGGCATCATCTCGGCGCTCGACCGGCGCCTACCCACGGCGGCGGGGCGCGAAGTCGCCGGCGTGGTGCAGACCGACGCGGCGATCAATCCGGGGAATTCGGGCGGGCCCCTGCTCGATTCGCGCGGGCGGATGATCGGAGTCAACACCGCGATCTATTCGCGCAACGGCCAGTCGGCGGGCATCGGCTTCGCCGTGCCGATGGAAGTCGTCGAGCGCGTGGTGCCCATCCTGGTGCGCGACGGGCGCATCGCGCGCGCGGGCATCGGCGTGGTGATCGCCGCCGAAGACGAAGCCGAGCGCCTGGGTGCCGACGGCGTCGTGGTCGTGCAGGTCGCGCCCAACACGCCCGCTTCGCGCGCGGGCCTTCGCCCCTTCGATCAGGAGAACCGGCGGCTGGGCGACGTGATCGCGGCGATCGACGGAAGGCCGGTGCGCAACGTGCCCGACCTGTCCGCCGCGTTCGAGCGCGCGGGCGTGGGCAATCGCGCCACGCTGGACGTGCGCCGCGACGGCCAGCGCGTGCTGATTCCGGTCGAAATCGTCGACCTCAACCCGCCGGGCCCGATGGTGCCGCGCGCGCCGGCGCGCTGAACATCGGATCCACGAAACCGGCGATCGCGCGCGCGACTTCCGGCGGCGCGTTCGCGGGCACCAGCGCGCCCACGCCCGACGACGTGCGCGTCAGGATCGCCGCGCGATGGTCCGGCAGCGACGCGGCGATGGTCTCGAAACTGGCATGGGTCTTTCGCACCGCGACACCCTGGAACAGCACCAGCGTATCGGGCCCGCAGAACGGCCGCGCGGACGCGAACGCCGCTTCCTGGGCGATATCCGCCGGCGCCGAATCGATGAAGATCAGTTCGGCGGCGCCGTCGGGCTTGCCCGTCGACAAGGCCAGACGATGCTTGGCGGCGAGCCGGTCGATCAGCGTCAACGCCGCGGGCGCGCCGCCGATCGCCCAAACGCGCGCTTCGGGAAACGCCAGCGCCAAGGCGACCGGCGTCCAGCCCGCGCCGATGCCGTGCGCGAAAATCCGCGCCGGACGCAGCGCGCGCGCCAAAGCTTCGAACAGGTAGATCTCGCTCAGCGACGCGGCACCCGACGCCACGCGCCAATCGCGATCGGCGCGCAGCAAATGGGTGAGCGTGCCGTCGCGGTCGGGATTGACGTCCAACGACTGGAGCATGAACGGGCTGATCGAGCTGCGCAGGGTGAACCCCTCGGCCTCGAACAACGCGGCGACGCGGGCGAACAGCATCGGGCTAGACCGGAATGGCCGCGAAGGGATCGCGGAACGCGGCGACCGCTTGGCGCAGCGCCGGCGGCGCCTGCTTGGGCACCAGGATGCCGATCCCCGTGGCGGTGCGCGACAGGATATAGGCGTCGTGCGCCGATGCGCGGCGCGCGATCGCGGAGAAACTCGCGGTCATCGAGCACAGGAAAACGTCGTGGAACAGCACCACGGCGTCGGGTGCGAGATGCGGACGGACGGCTTCGTAGTCGGCAAGCTGCGCCTTGTCGGTGTGATCGGCGTCGATGAACACGAGATCGAGCGGACCGTCGAATTCGGCCGCCACCGTCGGCGCCACGCCCTCGGGCGAGCTGGCGAGCACGCCCTTCACGTTCAGCCCGTTGCGCTTGGCGATCGCGTTGGTGAGATCGAGGCCCTCGGCCGACGTGCCGTGGGCGATGTCGATCGCCACGACCTTCGCACCCGGATTGGATAGCGCCAGTGCGAACGTGCTCCAGCCGAACGAACAGCCGATCCCGAACACGCGCGTGGCGGGGCGCGCGGCGCCCAACGTTTCGATCAGATAGACCTCCGACAGCGAAATCCCGCCGCCGCTGACCGCCCGGTTCTCGCCGTCGCGGTAGATATACATCCCCGTCAGATCCTTGCCCGCGTTGGGATTGAGCTCGGGATGCAGGAACGGACTCACCGCCCCGCCCACCGCGAAGCCCTCGCGCGCATAAAGATCGATCAGATCGTGGAAGACCATCGCCTAGCCTCGGCCGCGATAGGGCGCCACACCCGGATCGGGCAGCCACAGGCCCTTGGGCGGCGCGCTTGTCTGCCAGAACACGTCGATCGGCATGCCGCCGCGCGGATACCAATAGCCGCCGATGCGCAAGTATTTGGGCGCCAGCAGATCGACCAAGCGCTTGGCGATGTCGAGCGTGCAAGCTTCGTGGAAAGCGCCGTGATTGCGGAAGCTTTGCAAGAACAGCTTCAGCGCCTTGGACTCGACGAGAAACTTGCGCGGCACGTAGTCGATCACCAGATGCGCGAAATCCGGCTGGCCGGTGATCGGGCAGATCGACGTGAATTCGGGGGCGGTGAAGCGCACGACATAGTCCGTGCCGGGATGGGGATTGGGCACGCGCTCGAGCTTCGCCGCTTCCGGCGAAGCGGGCACGCCGGTTTCCTTGCCGAGCTGGGTGAGGCCTTCGTAGATCGACTTACGCTTCGCCATTTTCCTCTCCGGCGGCGGCCAAGCGCCGCTCGAATCCTTCGCGCCACGCCGCGAACCGCCCTTCGACGATGGCCGCACGGATGTCGCGCATCAGGTCCTGATAGTAATGCAAATTGTGCCAGGTGAGCAGCATCGGACCGAGGATTTCTCCCGCCCGGATCAGATGGTGCAGATAGGCCCGCGTGTAGCGCCGGCAGGCGGGGCAGCCGCATTCGGGATCCAGCGGCCGCGTATCCTCGGCGAATTTCGCGTTCTTGAGATTCAAGGGCCCGTCGCGGGTGAAGGCCTGGGCCGTGCGCCCCGAGCGCGTGGGCAGCACGCAATCGAACATATCCACGCCCAGCGCCACCGCCGCGACGATGTCCTGCGGCTTGCCCACGCCCATCATGTAGCGCGGCTTGTCCGGCGGCAGGAACGGCTCGGTCGCGGCGAGGGTTTCCTCGCGCTCCTTCTTGGGTTCGCCCACGGCGAGCCCGCCGATCGCGTAGCCGTGAAAGCCGATCTCGACGAGCGCCTTGGCGCTTTCCTCGCGCAGATCGGGATAGGTCGAGCCTTGCACGATGCCGAACAGGGCGTAGCCAGGGCGCTCGACGAAAGCGCCGCGGCTGCGCTTGGCCCAGCGCATCGACAGGCGCATCGATTTGGCGGCGTCTTCGTGCGTCGCGGGCCAATCGGTGCATTCGTCGAACACCATGGTGATGTCGGAATCGAGCGCATGCTGGATCTCGACCGAGCGTTCGGGGGTGAGCGTGTGTTTGGAGCCGTCGAGATGGGACTGAAACGTCACGCCGGTTTCGTCCATCTTCTTGCGCAGATCCTTGAGCGAGAACACCTGATACCCGCCCGAATCGGTCAGGATCGGCTTCGGCCAATTCATGAAAGGATGCAGGCCGCCCAGCCGCGCCACGCGCTCGGCCCCCGGGCGCAGCATCAGATGATAGGTGTTGCACAGCAGGATTTCGGCCCCGGTCGCGGCCACGCTGTCGGGCATCATCGCCTTGACCGTCGCCGCCGTGCCCACGGGCATGAAGGCCGGCGTCTCGATCGTGCCGCGCGACGTCGCCACGCGCCCGCGCCGCGCGCGCCCATCCTTGGCCAGCAGGGAAAATCCGAAACTCAAATCTTCCTCTCGATCAGCGACGCGTCGCCGTAGGAGAAGAAGCGATAGCCCGAAGCGAGCGCGTGCGCATAGGCGTTTTTCATCCGCTCGGTCCCGGCGAAGGCGCAGACCAGCATGAACAGCGTCGATTTGGGCAGATGGAAATTGGTGAACAGCGCGTCCACCACGCGAAAACGGAACCCCGGCAGGCAGAACAGCCGCGTGTCGCCCGCCCAGGCGCGCACCCGCCCGTCGGGCTGCGCCACGGTTTCGAGCACGCGCAACGCGGTCGTTCCCAGAGACACGACGCGCCGTCCCTCGGCGCGCGCGGCTTCGATCTTCGCGGCCGTATCGGCGGAGATTTCGCCCCATTCCGCGTGCATCGGATGGTCTTCGACGTTCTCGGTCTTCACCGGCAGGAACGTGCCCGCGCCGATATGCAGCGTGATCGCCGCGCGCTCGATCCCGGCGGCGTCGAGCGCGGCGAGCAATTCGGGCGTGAAATGCAGCCCGGCGGTCGAGGCGGCGACGGCACCGTCCTTGGCGGCGAACACGGTCTGATAGTTGCGTTCGTCCGCCGCGTCGGGCGCCGCGCGCTTGATGTAAGGCGGCAGCGGCATCGCCCCGTGCCGGTCGAGCGCTTGCATCAACGCCGGCCCCGCGAGCGAGAAGCGCAAGGCGACGTCCTCGTCCTTGGCTTCGACCGTGGCGGAGAAGCCCGGCGCGAAGTCGATCCGGTCGCCGAGCTTGAGGCGCTTGGCGCCCTTGGCGAAAGCGCGCCAGATATCGGGGCCTTCCATCTTGTGCAGCGTGGTTTCGATCCGCGCGGCGCCGCGCGAGCCCGTCAGCCGCGCCTTGAGCACGCGCGTGTCGTTGAACACCAGCAGATCGCCCGGGCGCAGGATCGCGGGCAGATCGCGCACGGACGCGTCGCGCAAATTCTCGCCGACATGCAGCAGCTTGGCGGCGTCGCGCGGGACCACCGGCGCTTGGGCGATGCGGTCTTGCGGCAAATCGAAATCGAACTCGCTGAGCTTCAACCCGGACCCCATTCGGCGCGCACG
>JAMNXK010000106.1 GCA_023653245.1 Tagaea sp. | reverse complement strand
CCGATCTCGACGACGCGTTGTGGGCGGTCGAGCATCACAAGCTCGCGTTCTGGGACGCGATGCTGTGGGCGACGTGCCGGCGCGCCGGGTGCTCGGTCCTGTTCACCGAGGATTTCCAGGACGGGCGCCTTCTCAAGGGCGTGCGCTTCGTCGATCCGTTCAAGGCCAAGAACGCGCGTTATCTGCCCAAAGTCTAGCGCCGCGCGCGGAAGAATTCGCGCAGCAGCGCCGCCGATTCGGTTTCGGCGATCCCGCCGATCAGTTCCGGCCGGTGATGGCAGGTGGCTTGCGCGAAGATGCGCGGGCCGTTCTCCACCCCGCCGCCTTTGGGATCGGACGCCCCCCAATAGACCCGCCGCAGCCGCGCGAAAGAAATCGCGGTGGCGCACATCGGGCAGGGCTCGAGGGTGACGTAGAGATCGCAATCGGGCAGGCGCGGATCGCCGCGCTTGGCGCAAGCCTCGCGGATCGCCAGCAGCTCGGCATGCGCGGTCGGGTCTTTGTCGCGTTCGACCCGGTTATGCGCGGCCGCCAGAACCGTGCCGGCCGCGTCGACCAGCACGGCACCCACCGGCACCTCGCCCGCTTCGGCGGCCTCGCGCGCTTGCGCCAGCGCCAAATCCATAAACCCGGCCATGGGTTCCGTTTACCGGGGAATCGCGCGCGTGCTAAGAGGTTTCGCCATGTCCCTCCCCCTTATCGGTATCACCCTCGACAGCGAACCCGCCGGCGGCTGGTCGAAAATGCCCTGGTACGCGCTGCGGCAGAACTATTGCGGCGCGGTGGCCGAGTCCGGCGGCTTGCCCTTGGCGCTGCCCCATGAGCCCGAGCTGGCCGAGGCGTATCTTTCCAAGATCGACGGGCTGCTGGTCACCGGCGGCGCGTTCGACGTCGATCCGGCGCTGTTCGGCGCCTCGACCAAGCACGACACCGTCAAGACCAAGGACCGGCGCACGGCGTTCGAGTACGCGATGGTCAAGGGCGCCATCGACCGCGACATGCCGATCTTGGGCATCTGCGGCGGCGAGCAGCTGATGGCCGTCGTGCTCGGCGGCACGCTGATCCAGCATATTCCCGACGAAGTCCCCGGCTGCCTGCCGCACGAGCAGCCCAACCCGCGAACCGAGCCGGGCCATATCGTGGACGTCGTTCCGGGCACGCTGCTCCACCGCGTCAATGGCGGCCGCGCGCGCATGGACGTGAACTCGGCGCATCACCAAGCGGTCAATACCGTCGGCCCCACCACGATCGTCAACGCCCGCGCGCCCGACGGCGTGATCGAAGGCATCGAAGCGCCGGGCAAGCGCTTCTGCCTGGGTGTCGAGTGGCATCCCGAATACGCCATCGATCCGGGCGACCGGGCGATCTTCCGCGCGTTCGTTTCCGCGTGCCGGTCATGAGCGACGAAGCGCCCAAGGGAGAACGAATCGCCAAGGCGATCGCGCGCGCAGGCTTGTGCTCGCGCCGCGAGGCCGAAGCGCTGATCGCCCAAGGCCGCGTGTTCGTGAACGGCAAGCGCCTGACCACGCCCGCGCACAACGTCATGCCGACGGACGAGATCGTCGTCGACAACAAGAAGCTCGCCAAGCCCGAGCGCCCGCGCCTGTTCCGCTTCCACAAGCCGCGCGGCGTGCTGGTGGCGACGCGCGATCCCGCGGGCCGGCCGACGATCTACGACGGCATGCCCAAGGAGCTGCCGCGCCTGATGCCGGTGGGCAGGCTCGACTACAATTCCGAAGGCTTGCTGCTGCTGACCAACGACGGTGCGATCAAACGCCATCTCGAACTGCCCGCCACCGGAATCACCCGGAGCTATCGCGTTCGCGTCTATGGCGTGGTCGACCCGAGGCGCCTGGCCGCCCTCAAGAACGGCATCGAGATCGAGGGCGTGCGCTACGGCTCGATCGACGCCAAGCTCGAAGGCGTCCCCGACAGTTCCAACGCGTGGCTCGCCTTCGCGCTCGCCGAAGGCAAGAACCGCGAAATCCGCCGCGTGTGCGAGGCGATGGGCCTGAAGGTCAACCGCCTGATCCGCACCCAGTACGGCGTGTTCGCGCTCGACAAGCTGGGCAAGGGGGCCATCGAAGAAGTGGGCCCCGGCGAGCTGCGCAAAATGCTGGGCACGCTCGCCGGCGCGCCGTTGAAGCTCGGCGGACGCGCGGCCGATCAGCCGGCCAAATCGTAGGTCAGGCGCGCGGCGCCACCGGCGAGGTTTTCGCCGCGAATTGCGCGCAATGCGCGCGGCTTGCCGCACGCGAACAACGGCAAGCCGCCGCCCAAGACGACGGGCAGCACGACGGCTTCGAACGAATCGATCAGGCCCGCGTCGAGAAACGCCGCGATCGCGCCGGCGCCGCCGTCGAGCCAGATATCCTTGCCGCCGGCGGCTTCGCGCGCGCGCGCCAGCAGGCGCGCGGGCTCGGCGTCGAATCCGCCCAAATGCGGCGACTCCGGCGGCGTGCCGCGCGTCAGCACGAAGGTCCGCCGCGCGCCGTAGGGCCATTCGCCGAAACCCAAAACTTGGCCGTAGGTCGTCCGCCCGTGGATCAGCGCGCCGATCCCCTCGACGAAGGCGTCGAAGCCGAATTCCCGGGAATCGAACGGTGCGAGCCAGTCGACGCCACCCGCGGAGTCCGCGATGAAGCCGTCGGCGCTGACCGCGATCCAGACGCGCAAGCGACCGGGATCTCGCGTTCGGGCGCGCGCTGGCGTATTGAGATTCGTCATGGCCAAGAGTTCTCCGGGTTCGGGATCGATTCGCATCGTCGGCGGACGCTGGCGCGGGCGCAAGCTCGCGGCACCCGGGGATCTATCCATCCGCCCGACGGGCGAGCGCGCACGCGAATCCCTGTTCAATATACTGGCCCATGGGCGCTACGCGCCCGGCGGCGTTTCGATGCTGCAAGGGGCGGCCGTGCTCGATGTGTTCGCGGGCACCGGTGCTTTGGGCCTGGAAGCCTTGTCGCGCGGCGCGGCGAACTGCCTGTTCCTCGACAATGGTGCCGGGTCCAAGCGCCTGATCGAAGCCAACATCGCCGCGTGCAAGGCCCAAGGCATGGCGCGGCTGGTGGCGGGCGACGCGACGCGCGCGCCCGCAGCACCGCCAGCACCCTGGGCGCCCGCCACGCTCGCCTTCTTCGATCCGCCCTATGGCGAAGACTTGGCCGGGAAGGCGCTCGCCGCCCTGGCGGCCAAAGCCTGGCTCGCACCCGACGCGGTCTGCGTGGTCGAAACCGGCGAGGGCGAGGATTTCGATCCGCCCGCGCGCTTCGCGCTCGAAGACGAACGGCGCTACGGCAAATCGTCGTTCCGCTTCCTGCGGTTTCAATAGCCGGCGGCGTCGAGCAGCACCCGGCAGGCGGGATCGGCGCACGGGCCGGCTTGCAGAACTTCGACCGGCAGGCCCGCGGCGCGCGCGGCACGCACCATGCGCGCGACCGAGGCGATGGCGCTCGCGTCGCCCCGGATGTCCTTGATCGACAGACGCAAGAAGGGCGGATGCGCCTCGACGATGAAATCGGCGATCGCCTTGGCGATCACGTCGACGTGCATCGCGCGCACCTCGCCCGACAGGCGCACCTCGTGATTGGTCAGCTCGATCTCGGCGGCCGCGGCCGGCGAGGCGAACAGGACCAAAGCGAGGGCCAAGCGCTTCATGCGCGTCGAGCCTAACCCGAAACGCGAACGACGCGGGAGGGTTTCTCCCGCGCCGTCCTTGTTCGTCCGCCGCCCGGAAGATCAGGCCGCGTTCTTGGCCATGATCTCGTCGGCGATGTTGCGCGGCACCGGCTCGTAATGGTCGAACTGCATGGTGAAGGACGCGCGGCCCTTCGACATCGAGCGCAGATCGGAGATGTAGCCGAACATCTCCGACAGCGGCACGTGGCTGCGGATGATGACCGACGTCGCCACCTGATCCTGGCTTTGGATGATGCCGCGGCGGCGGTTCAAGTCGCCCACGACGTCGCCGACATGGTCGGGCGGCGTGGTGACTTCGACGTCCATGATCGGCTCCAGGATGATCGGCTGGGCCTTGCGCATGCCTTCGCGGAAGCACGCCTTGGCGGCGATTTCGAAGGCGAGCGCCGACGAGTCGACGTCGTGGTACTTGCCGTCGAGCAGCGTGTACTTGAAGTCGACGGTCGGGAAGCCGGCGAGCACGCCTTGCTCGCACTGGACCTTGATGCCCTTTTCGACGGCCGGGATGAACTCGCGCGGGATCGAGCCGCCGACGACTTCGTCCTCGAACACCACTCCGCCGTTGCGCTCCATCGGTTCGAACTTGATCTTCACCTCGGCGAACTGGCCCGAGCCGCCCGACTGCTTCTTGTGGGTGTAGATCTCGGTGTGCGCCTTGGCGATCGTCTCGCGATAGGCGACCTGCGGGGAGCCGATATTCGCCTCGACGCCGTATTCGCGCTTGAGGCGGTCGACGATGATCTCGAGATGCAGCTCGCCCATGCCCGACAGGATGGTCTGGCCCGATTCCTGGTCGGTCTTGAGGCGCAAGCTGGGATCTTCGGCGACCAGCTTCTGCAAGCCGATCGACATCTTCTCGACCGCTTCCTTGGTCTTGGGCTCGACGGCGATGTCGATGACGGGCACCGGGAACGCCATGCGCTCGAGGATCACCGGATCCTCGGGTGCCGCGAGCGTGTCGCCCGTGCCGGTGTCCTTCAAGCCCACGAAGGCGACGATGTCGCCGGCGTGGACTTCCTTGATCTCATCGCGCTTGTCGGCGTGCATCTGGAACATGCGGCCGATGCGTTCCTTCTCGCCCTTGGTCGTGTTCATCACGGTGTCGCCGGACTTCAGCACGCCCGAATAGACGCGCACGAAGGTCAGGTTGCCGTATTTGTCGTTGATCATCTTGAAGGCGAGTGCGGAGAACGGCTCGTCGTCCTTGGCCGCCTTGAAGCGCTCGGGCTTGCCTTCGTCGACGATGACGCGCATGCCTTGGATGTCGGCGGGCGAGGGCAGATAGTCGACGACCGCGTCGAGCAGCGTCTGCACGCCCTTGTTCTTGAACGCCGAGCCGCAGAACACCGGGCGGAACACGCCCGAGATGGTGCCCTTCTTGATGCAGCGCTTCAGCGTCTCCTCGGCGACTTCGTTCTTCTCGAAATACTCCTCCATCGCCGCGTCGTCGACGCCGACCACGGCGTCGAGCAGCATCTGGCGGTATTCCTTGGCCTTGTCGACGAGGTCGGCGGGAATCTCGACGTCGTTGAACTTGGCGCCGAGCTCGTCGCCTTGCCAGACGATGCCCTTCATGCGCACGAGGTCGATCACGCCCTTGTACTCGCCTTCGGCGCCGATCGGGATCTGGCACACGGCGGTGACGATGCCGAGCTTCTCCTGCATCGAGGCGACGGCCTTGTAGAAATCCGCACCCGTGCGGTCCATCTTGTTGATGAACACCACGCGCGGCACGTTGTAGCGATCGGCCAGGCGCCAATTGGTTTCGGACTGGGGCTGCACGCCCGCCACGCCGCAGATCACGAACACCGCGCCGTCGAGCACGCGCAAGGAGCGGTTCACTTCGATGTTGAAATCGATGTGGCCGGGCGTGTCGATCACGTTGATGCGGTGGCCGTTCCACTCGGCGGTCACGGCCGCCGAAGTGATGGTGATGCCGCGCTCGCGCTCCTGCTCCATGTAATCGGTCGTGGTGTTGCCGTCGTGCACCTCGCCGATCTTGTGGGACTTGCCGGTGTAATAGAGAATCCGCTCGGTCGTGGTGGTCTTGCCCGCGTCGATATGCGCGGTGATGCCGATGTTGCGGATCTTCTCGACCGGGATAACTCTGGGCACGACAGCCTCCGTTGGGGCCGGCCGGCATTCCCTTCGGGAACGTACGGCCGGGGTCTGGGTAAAACGAAACCGCGCGGGCGCCGGACCCGGTTTGGGCCGACGGTCGCGCGGGCGAAACGTCCGTGAAAACGGCGCCGGGCTTATACCCGTGCAGGGCGGATATGGCAACCCCCGCGCCTTGCGTCCAGGGGGGCCAGGCCCCGCTCGGCCCGGCTGGCCCTAGGCCCGCGAATCGGTTAGGTTTTTCGGATGCCGCCCGCCCCGCCCGACGACCGCAAAGCCGTCATGCGCCAGATCGCCCTCCAGGCCGCCGCGATCCGGCGCAAACTCGACCCCAAAGTGCTCGACCGCGCCAAGGTCGTGGCCGAGGGCGGCGAGGTCTACGACCGCGACGCCGCCCAAAAAGTGGTGACCGAGTTCCTCAAGGGCAAGTCGCGCAAAGACGGCGGGGTGTTCCAGCAGGAACTCATGGCCCGCTTGCGCGGCGTGAAGCATTGAGACGTGATTCGGGTTGGTCGAAGCGATGGTCGCCCGACCGCCCCATTTCGGCGCTCTCGGGCGTAGCGCTTCGCTCTTTGTCGTCACCCCGGATCGGCGTCGAGACTGGCAACAGATTCCGGATCGCGCCGTCGCGCGCAGCGCGCCGGCTTGTCCGGAATGACGGATTGGTGCGAGGTGCGTTCGCGGATGTGTACCCGACAAGGTGAGGTCGGCGCGGCGCGGCGCCTCACATTTCGTTTCGAACCCGGCGGACATACCGGAGTGATAGCTTAAGCACGCGGGTCGCTACGCCTTCCGCCGCAACACCAGCGTCCGCCAGCCGAGCGTGTCGGGGCCGGCGGAAGCGCGGCCGACGAAGCGCAAGCCGCGCGCCAGATAGGCGCGCAAGACCCAGCTCTCTTGGTCGGCCAACAGGCCCGAGAGCACGAGAGAGCCGCCCGGCGCCACCGCGCGCGACAAGGGTGTCGCGAGCATCGTCAAAGGCCGGGCCAGGATATTGGCGAGCACCAGATCGAAGCGCGCGCGCGTCGGCCCGAGCTTGGCCAAGCCGGCCGCCAGTTCGACCTTCGCGCGCGACGCCACGCCGTTGACGCGCATGTTCTCGCGCGCGAGGCCGACCGAGGGCGGATCGATGTCGCTCGCCACGGCGCGCGCGGCACCGGCGCGCAGCGCGCCGATGGTGAGGATGCCGGAGCCCGT
>JAMNXK010000105.1 GCA_023653245.1 Tagaea sp. | reverse complement strand
CGAAGGCTCGACCGTGGACGCCGCCTCGCTCGTCAAGGCGGGCATTCTGCGCCGCGAGTTCGACGGCTTGCGCGTGCTCGGCGGCGGGGCCGAGGATTTCAAGGCCAAGCTCGACCTGGTGGTCCACGGCATCACCACCGTGGCCAAGGAAGCGATCGAGAAGGCCGGCGGCACGGTGAAGATCGTCGTGACGCTGCGCGAAAAGGTCGAAGCCGACAAGGCCGCGAAGAAGGAACGCCAGGCCAAGCGCAAGGCCAAGGAAGCCAAGAAGGGCGGCGCCAAGCCGGCCGCGGCCGCGCCCGCCGCCTGATCCGACCCCTGGACGGGCCGTCGCGGCCCGCCCACATCTGAACGGGATCGGGACAAGGGGACGGACAAATGGCATCGGCGGCGGAACAACTCGCGCAATCCTTGAACTGGGGCGCCTTTTCGAAGGCGGAGGACCTCAAGAAGCGCCTGTGGTTCACGCTGGGCGCGCTGATCGTCTACCGCATCGGCACCTACATTCCGCTGCCCGGCATCGATCCGCAGATCCTCAAGGAAATCTTCGAGACGCAGCGCGGCGGCATCCTGGGCATGTTCGACATGTTCTCGGGCGGCGCGCTCGGGCGCATGACGCTGTTCGCGCTCAACATCATGCCGTACATCACGGCCGCCATCATCATCCAGCTGATGACGGCCGTTTCGCCCACGCTCGAAGCGCTCAAGAAAGAGGGCGAGGCCGGGCGCAAGACGCTGAACCAATACACGCGCTATCTGACGCTCTTCCTCGCCGTGTTCCAGTCCTTCGGCATCGCCATCGGCCTCGAAGGCATGCGCGGTTCGGTCGGCGGCGCGGTCATCGATCCGGGCTGGTTCTTCCGCTTCACTTGCGTGATCACGCTCACCGGCGGCACGATGTTCTTGATGTGGCTGGGCGAGCAGATCACCCAGCGCGGCGTGGGCAACGGCATCTCGCTGATCATCTTCGCGGGCATCGTCGCCAATCTGCCCTCGGCCTTGGGCGCCACGCTCGAAATGGGCCGCACGGGCGCCATCTCGACCTTCATCATCCTGGTGCTGCTGGCGATGTCGGTGCTGGTGGTGATGGCGATCGTGTTCGTCGAGCGTGCGCAGCGCCGCATCCTGGTGCAGTATCCCAAGCGCCAGGTCGGCAACAAGATGTTCGGCGGCGAGTCCTCGCATCTGCCGCTGAAGCTCAACACCTCGGGCGTGATCCCGCCGATCTTCGCCTCGTCGCTGCTGCTGCTGCCGCTGACCTTCGCCAATTTCAACCAGAACAACGAAATCGCCTGGCTGACCTGGCTCACCACGAACCTGTCGCACGGCCAGCCGATCTACATCCTGCTCTACGTGGCGCTGATCGTGTTCTTCGCCTTCTTCTACACGGCCGTGGTCTTCAACCCGGTCGAGACGGCGGACAATCTCAAGAAATACGGCGGCTTCGTGCCTGGCATCCGGCCCGGCAAGAACACGGCCGACTATCTCGATTACGTGCTCACGCGCCTGACGGTGCTGGGGGCGGGGTATCTCGCGGCCGTGTGCGTGCTGCCGGAAATCCTCATCAGCCAATACTCGGTGCCGTTCTATTTCGGCGGCACGTCGCTGCTGATCGTGGTGTCGGTGACGATGGACACGGTCGCGCAAGTGCATTCCCATCTGCTGGCGCATCAATACGAGGGGCTCGTCAAGAAGTCGAAATTGCGGGGGACCCGCCGCTAGGCGGATCGCATCGGGAGACGCGCAATGAAGATCGTTCTGTTGGGTCCGCCGGGTGCGGGCAAGGGCACGCAAGCCAAGCGCATCGAAAAGGCGCTGGCGCTCGTCCAATTGTCGACGGGCGACATGCTGCGCGCGGCGGTCGCCGCCGGCACCGACGTGGGCAAGCGCGCCAAGGCGGTGATGGCGGCGGGCCAGCTCGTCTCCGACGACATCCTGATCGCCATGATCGAGGCGCGCATCGCCGAGCCCGACTGCAAGAACGGCTTCATCCTCGACGGTTTCCCGCGCACGGTCGCCCAGGCCGAGGCGCTCGACGTCATGCTCAAGGGCAAGGGCGCCAAGCTCGACCACGTGATCGAGCTGGCGGTCGACGACGCGGCGTTGGTCGCGCGGATCTCGGGCCGCTACTCGTGCGGCAATTGCGGGGCGGTCTATCACGACGCGACCAAGCCCACGAAGACCGCCGGCACCTGCGATGCGTGCGGCTCGACCAAGATGGTCCGACGCCCGGACGACAACGCCGAGACGGTCGCCTCGCGCCTGAAGGCCTATCACGACCAAACCGCGCCCATCATCCCGTATTACCGCGCCCAGGGCACGCTCAAGAGCGTGGACGGCATGGCCGACATGAACGACGTGACGGCGGCGCTGGGCAAGGTTCTGGGCCGGGAGGTCCCGGCGGTCTAGCCTCGAAAAAAGGCGGAGATATCGGGTTTCGGCGGTTGACTCGGAGGCGCGGATTCATATACTCCGCGCTTCCCGATGACCGGCCGGTTAGGGCGGGGCGCCAAGGTATTGCCTGGGCGCTTGCGCGTTTTCCGGTCGCCATCGAGCCAGATTCGGGCGCGTTTCGCGCCCAACGGAGACGACATTCACGGGCCGCCGGCCCCGGACCCCATCGGGTGGGGGTGCCGGGCGGCCTCGACAGCAACCGGAGGGCGCCCCGTACGGCGCCGGAGTCAAGGAGAGAGATCGTGGCGCGTATCGCTGGCGTCAATATTCCCACTGGCAAGCGGGTGGTTATCGCCCTGCGCTATATCTATGGGATCGGCCCGTCCAACGCGGTCGATATCTGCAAGAAGGTCGGCATCGCCGACGCCAAGCGCGTGAACCAGCTTTCCGACGAGGAAGTGCTGCGCATCCGCGAGTGCATCGATCGCGAGTATCGCGTCGAGGGCGATCTGCGCCGCGAAGTGGCGATGAACATCAAGCGATTGATGGACATGGGCGCCTATCGGGGCTTGCGCCACCGCAAGGGCCTGCCGGTCCGCGGCCAGCGCACGCACACCAACGCGCGCACCCGCAAGGGCAAGGCCCGTCCGATCGCCGGCAAAAAGATCGCGACCAAGAAGTAATCCCTTTTCCCGACGGACTCCGAAGGACCGATATCCATGGCCGAGAAGAAAGCCGCCGCCGGCGCAGCCGGCCGCCCGCGCCGCCGCGAACGCAAGAACATCACGTCGGGCGTGGCGCACGTCAACGCGTCGTTCAACAACACGATGATCACGATCACCGACGCGCAAGGCAACACGATCTCGTGGTCGTCGTCGGGCACGCAAGGCTTCAAGGGCAGCCGCAAGTCGACGCCCTACGCCGCGCAGATGGCCGCCGAAGACGCCGGCAAGAAGGCGATGGAACACGGCATGCGCACGCTCGAGGTCGAGGTCAAAGGCCCCGGTGCGGGC
This sequence comes from Tagaea sp., assembly GCA_023653245.1. Next base: position 3,617 of record JAMNXK010000105.1, on the reverse strand, counting down.
CGCGAATCCGCTTTGCGCGCGCTGCAGGCCGTCGGCTTCCAGATCACGTCGATCCGCGACGTGACCACGATCCCGCATAACGGCTGCCGCCCGCCCAAGCGCCGCCGCGTCTGAGACGCGAAGCCGCCCCCGTCGCATTCGAGACATTCCGGCGGCCGGCGCGTTCCCGGGGGGAACGCGTGCCCGTGCCGCCCGCCGACCGAAAGGCAGGATCCCCGTGCTGCAGAAAAACTGGAAAGAGCTGATCAAGCCGCAGAAGCTGGACATCGAGCCCGGCGACGACCCGAAGCGCGAGGCGACGGTGGTCGCCGAGCCGCTCGAGCGCGGCTTCGGCCTGACGCTCGGCAACGCGCTGCGCCGCGTGCTGCTGTCCTCGCTGCAAGGTGCCGCCGTCACCACGATCAAGATCGACGGCGTGCTGCACGAATTCTCCTCGATCCCCGGCGTGCGCGAGGACGTGACCGACATCGTGCTGAACGTGAAGGCCGTCGGCCTGCGCATGCACGGCGACGGCCCCAAGCGCATCATGCTGAAGGCCACCGGCCCCGGCGAGGTGCGCGCGGGCCAGATCGAGACCGGCCACGACATCGAGGTCATGAACCCCGAGCACGTGATCTGCACGCTCGACGACGGCGCCAAGCTGGTCATGGAAATGACCGTCGAAACCGGCAAGGGCTACGTGCCCGGCTCGACCAGCCGCGCGGCCGACGCGCCCATCGGCGTGATTCCGGTCGACGCGCTGTTCAGCCCCGTGCGCAAGGTCTCCTACAAGATCGACAACACCCGCGTCGGCCAAGTCACCGACTACGACAAGCTGTCGATGAAGGTCGAGACCAACGGTGCGGTCACGCCGGAGGACGCCGTGGCCCTGGCCGCGCGCATCCTGCAAGACCAGCTGCAGCTCTTCATCAACTTCGAAGAGCCGACCGCCGAGCGCGCCGAAGAGCGCGTGGGCGATCTGCCGTTCAACAAGAACCTGCTGCTCAAGGTCGACGAGCTCGAGCTGTCGGTGCGTTCGGCCAACTGCCTCAAGAACGACAACATCATCTATATCGGCGATCTGGTGCAGAAGTCGGAAGCCGAGATGCTGCGCACGCCGAATTTCGGCCGCAAGTCGCTCAACGAGATCAAGGAAGTGCTCTCGCAGATGGGCCTGCATTTGGGGATGCAAATCCCCGGCTGGCCGCCCGAGAACATCGAAGATCTCGCCAAGAAACTCGAGGAGCCGTACTGAACGGCCCTCTCCAAGGAGTAAGTTCCCATGCGTCACGGAAACGCCGGCCGGAAGATCGGCCGCACTTCGCCCCACCGCCAGGCGACCCTCGCCAACCTGGCCGTGTCGCTGATCGTGCACGAGCAGATCAAGACCACGCTGCCCAAGGCCAAGGAGCTCAAGCCCTATGTCGAGCGGCTGATCACGCTCGGCAAGAAGGGCGGCCTCGCCAACCGGCGCCGCGCGCTCTCGGTCGTGCAGGACACCGGCGTGGCGGCCAAGCTGTTCGGCCCGATCGCCGAGCGCTACAAGGACCGCAAAGGCGGCTACACGCGCGTGCTGCGCGCGGGCATGCGCTACGGCGACGCGGCGACGATGGCGGTGATCGAGCTGGTCGACCGGGACGTCGAAGCCAAGGGCAAGAGCGACAAGGCGCGCGTCGCGGCCGAGCGCGAAGCGGCCGAGAAGGCGGAGAAGGAAGGCGCCGCGGCGTAAGCCCGGCCTTCTTTTCGAGCGATCCCGAACGGCGCCGGCATCCCCGGCGCCGTTTCGCGTTTCAGGGCCGCTTCGGCGCCGCGCGCGTGTTTTGAAAAATCCGCCGTCACTCTCGGGCAAGGCGGCGCCAAGCGGCGCCTTGACCCGGGAGTCTCGAAAAGAAGCGCCGCGCTTCCGGCGCGACGTGCTTTTCGAGGTCTCCGGGTCGGCCCTATCGGACCGCTCGAAGACGGCGGAAATTTTGCGCTCGGCGCGAGGGCGCGCTTGCCCGGCGCGCGCCAACCGGAGAGAATCCCGCCGATGCGACTTTTCTTCGCCCTTCTGGTGGTTCTTTTCGGCGCCGCGCCCGCGCACGCCCAGCCGCGCGTGCCGGAAAGCCGCGAGCAAATCGCGCTGTCTTTCGCCCCCGTGGTCAAGCGCGCGGCTCCGGCCGTGGTCAACATCACCACGCGGCGCGTGCAGCAGACTTTGCCCTCGCCGCTGCTGCAGGATCCGATGTTCCGGCGCTTCTTCGGCGATCAGTTTCCGGGCCTCGGCCAGCGCGTGCAAAGCTCGCTGGGCTCGGGCGTGATCGTCGATCCTTCGGGTTTGATCGTCACCAACTTCCACGTCATCCGCGGGGCGGAGGAGATCGTGGTCAGCCTCGCCGACCGGCGTGAGTACGAAGCCACCGTCGCGCGCGCCGACGAGCGCACGGATCTGGCCATCTTGCGCATCGACACGAAGGGCGAGCGCCTGCCGTTCCTGGAAATGCGCGATTCCGACGACGCCGAAGTCGGCGATCTGGTGCTCGCCATCGGCAATCCCTTCGGCGTCGGCCAGACGGTCACCCAAGGCATCGTCTCGGCCGTCGCGCGCACGATGGCGGGGATCTCGGATTTCCGCTTCTTCATCCAGACCGACGCGGCGATCAATCCCGGCAATTCGGGCGGCGCCTTGGTCACGATGGACGGCCGGCTGATCGGCATCAACACGGCGATTTTCTCGCGCGACGGCGGCTCGAACGGCATCGGGTTCGCCGTACCCGCCAACATGGTCAACACCGTGGTGGCGAGCGTGCAGGCCGGCGGCAGGCTGGTGCGCGCTTGGCTGGGGGCCACGGGCCAGACCGTGACGCCCGAGATCGCAACCGCCGTCGGCCTCGCGCGGCCCGCGGGCGTGGTGCTCGCGGACATCTTCGCCGGCGGCCCGGCCGAGCGCGCCGGTTTGCGGCGCGGCGACGTGGTGCTCGCGGTCGAAGGCCGCGAGGTCAACGACAACGAAGCGCTGCGCTTTCGCATCGCCACCCGGCCCGTCGGTCAGCCCGCGCGGCTGAGCGTGGCGCGCCAGGGCCGTACCGAGACCGTGGCGGTCGCCCTCGTCGCACCGCCCGAAACGCCGCCGCGCGACGTGACCCCGATGCGCGGCCAGAACCCGCTCTCGGGCGCCACGCTCGCCAATCTCTCGCCGGCCTTGGTCGAGGAGCTCGGGCTCGATCTGCCGCCGATCGGCGTGATCGTCACCGAGATCAGGCGCGGCAGCCAAGCCGCCAATCTGCGCCTGCAGCCCGGCGACGTGCTCGCGCGCATCAACGAGCGCGAGATCCGCACGGTGGAAGACGCGCGCCGTGCCGCGCAAACGCCACTGCCTTGGCGCCTGTCGGTCCGCCGGGGCGAGCGCGTTCTGACCACGACCATTGGCGGATGAAGCGCCCCGCCCCCCAGGCCGGGCTGTTCGCGGCACCGGAGAGCGGCAAGCCGCTCGCCGAGCGCTTGCGCCCCAAATCGCTCGACGAGGTCATCGGCCAAGATCATCTGCTGACGGGCGACGGCCCGCTCGCGCGCATGCTGGGGGCGGGCAAGCTCGCCTCGATCGTGCTGTGGGGCCCGCCGGGCTGCGGCAAGACCACGCTCGCGCGCTTGCTCGCGGG
>JAMNXK010000004.1 GCA_023653245.1 Tagaea sp. | reverse complement strand
TCCTGGCCCGTGAGGGTGCGGTAATCGTCGCGAATGCGCATCGAGCCGTCTCCGGCGGCGGGATATCGTTACGAATCGGGAGCTTAGCAGGAAATCCGGATTTTGCGAACGGGCGCGGCGCGCGAGAAATGGCTTGGCCGCGTGGCGGGGGGCGGCGTTAACGTTGTGCAGGGACACCTGGTTTGGCATGAAGTGGGAACCGGGATTTGACGGGACCATGCGGGACGTGGCGGGACGGAAACTCCGGTATTGCTGGATTGGTTGACGGCCGCCGGCGCCGTCGAGCCGCTCTTGAGCGGGGTGCAGCAAGGGCAAAAAATTTGGCGCACCTCGGCGCGTTGGACACCCGGTTTAGCATTCGCGGAATCGCGCGCCGCGCGCACGGGCGAAGACTCCAGGACGGTCGCCGCGCCCGGTTCGGCGCGCGAAGTGGGCGCGCGGCGTCCCAGTTCGCGCGACGCTGGCGCCGCGCTTTCGGGGCCAATGGAATCAAAGGCGCGACGATGGAACCGGGACGTGCCGCAGGAATTCGAAGTGGGACGCGGATCGATCGCTATTTGGCCTCGCGCGGCGCGACGCCGACCTTGTAGCCGTAACGGTCGAGATCGCGCGCGCTGAGCGTCTGGAAAATGCAGCGGCAATCCGGTCCGATCGGCGGCGTGTGGCGGACCCAAAAAGGATCGTCGATATGAAGCACCAAGCCGTGCCACTTCCGATGATCGTCGGCGCCGCACAAGCGGGCGTCGAGCACAGCCATGAACCGGATATAGGGCCGCCTGTCCTTGAGCCGTAGGGCCGCCGCCCATCGTTCTTCGCGCATGCCCATCTACGATCTGTTCACGGTGCCGCCGACGCGGCCGATCACCTGCAGCTCGCCGACGCGCTCGGGTGCGAGGTGGTCGTCGGGATAGCGCGGGTTGTCGGCCTTGAGGAGAATGCTTCCGTCGGCGCGCCGCGCCACGCGCTTGACGAAGAGATCGTCGCCGCGCCGGAGCGCGTAGATGCCCGGCCCGTCGATGGCCCGCACGCTCCGATCCAAAAGGGCGAGGGCACCCTCGCGCAACGTGGGCTCCATCGAATCCCCGACGACCGGGAACGCGACCACGGCCTCCGGGGTCATATTTATATGACCGCGCAAGAAAGCCGTGGGCAGGACGAGGTGGTCGCGCGCGCGTTCGGTCGAGAGCGCGGCGGCGCCCGTCCCTGCCGAAAGCTTCGTCTCCAACACGGGAATGCGCGTCGTGCCCGGCTCGGCGCCCGCTTCCGGACCCGAAGCGGACATCGAACCGTCGCCCGAGGCGAGCCACTCCAGGCGCACGCGTTTGGCCTCGCACAGGCGCTTGAGCACGGCGAAGGGAACCTCGGTTTCGCCGCGCTCGTAGTCGGCGAGCGAATCGACCGAGCGCCCGGCAATTCGCGCGGCCTCGGCGCGGCTCGGGAATAATTTCACGATATCGGACAATCGGCGACCGAGCTCGCGTGCGCCGGTATCGCCGCCGCCAAACCCTTGGCCGGTCACAATCTTTGCCGAGTTTTCTCCCAAGATTGCGGAAGATTGCCGGGCACTCTGGACTTTCTTCGTTGACACTGCGGATTATCCTCGGCATCGTCAGTTCAAGATAGCGACCGCATACACCCCGAAAAAACCCGGGTTCCCGCCCGGGTCGAAGCCCCCACCGAGGACCATGGCGCAAGACTGGCACCCCGCCGACGTGGCCGCCGCGCTCAAGAAAGCGGGCGTGACGCTCGACGAGATCGGCCCCGGCATCGGCCTGGACCGCTCCGTGGCCCATAAAGCGCTCTATTTGAAGCCTTGGCCCCGGGTTAAAGCCGAGATCGCGCGCCTTCTCGGTCGCCGTCCCCAAGAGCTTTGGCCGTCGCTGTTCGATCGCACCGGCGCCGCCCGCCCTCGGAATCGGCGTCGTCATTCTAACTCTTCGAACATTGCGCGCAATGTATGCCGGGCGGACGGGCCATGACGCGCAAGCCCGCCGATCCCCGCCAGATCATGCTCGGCTTCGACGCCGACAATGCTCCGGTTCCGGCGCCCGGCTCGCTCAACTGGGACGGCGAACTCCGCGCGGCCCTCGGCGAGGCGATCAAGCGCTCGGAGAAGTCCCGGGCCGAAATCGCCGCCGAGATGGAAACCTTGCTCGGCAACGATCCCAACTTCCCCATCGGCGTTTCGACGATCGACGCCTGGACCGCGCCCTCGCGCACCGACTGGCGTTTCCCGCTTCTCTATCTCCCCGCGTTCGTCCAGGCGACGGGTGCGACCTGGCTGCTGGCGCGCGTCGCCGGCAAGTCGGGCCACAAGATCGTCGCGGGCAAGGCGGCCATCGCCGCCGAGCTCGGTTCGGTGCTGGCGCAAGCCGACGAACTCCAAGATCGCGCGCGCGCTCTGCGCAAGGCGATGCGGGGCCGCGCATGAGCATGTGGCTCACCGCGCGCGAGATCGCGGCCTCGCATCTGCCGGGCCTGCCGGCGTCGAAGCGCCGGATCAACGCCCGGGCCGCCGCCGAATCCTGGCCCTCGCGGCCGCGCGAAGGGCGCGGCGGCGGCAGGGAATACCCCCTCGATGCGCTCCCGGCCGAAGCGCGGGCGGAGCTCGCGGCACGGGCTCTGCCCGATCTCGCCCGGACCGTTATCGCCCCCGCCCGCCAGCGGCCGGTATTAACGCTTACGGCGCTCGCGGCGGGGCCGCGCGCCCGGGCGGAGGCCCGCACTTGCGCGGTCAAGCTGGCGGACGCTTACCGCGCGGCGGCGGGGCTCGCCGAAACCCCGGCCGATTTGCGCTTCGCCGACGAGTGGAACGCAGGCCGCGTCGCGGCCGAAGACTGGCTCGGCGAGGAACTGCCCACCCTTTCGTCCAACAGCTTGCGCCGCTGGCGCGCATCGATCGCCGCCGGCGACGTCGAAGCCCTCGCCGGCCGCTACAAGGGCGATCGCGCGACCGGATTGCTCGAAGGCAACCCGGTGTTCCGCGATTTCGTGGTGGCGCAGATCGCCCACGCCCCGCATCTCAAACCCGGTGCGGTGCGCGACGCGATGAAGGCGCGCTTCCGGGGCCTGACGATCCCTTCGGCCAAGACGCTTCAACGCTGGATGCAGCGCTGGCGGGACGAGAACCCGCGCGGCACCGCGATGCTCGAAAACCCCGACAACGCCAAGAACCTCTATCGCGTGTCGTTCGGCTCGCAGTCCGAGCGCGTCGCGCGCATCAACCAGGTTTGGGAAGCCGACGCCACGCCGGCCGACGCCATGTGCCTGGACGGCCGCTTCGTCGTCGTCGGCATGATCGACGTGTTCACGCGCCGCGTGCGCGTGCTCGTGACACGGACTTCGAAGTCGCAGGCGGTGCTGGCGCTCTACCGGCGATGCATCATCGACTGGGGTTTCCCCGAACTCATCAAGACCGACAACGGCCAGGAATTCAAAAGCCGCTGGGTCGTGTCGGCGATGGCGGCGATGGGCATCGAGCACCGGCTCTGCCCGCCGTTCACGCCCGAAGGCAAGCCGCATATCGAGCGGTTCTTCGGCTCGCTCAACCATTCGCTCTTCGAAATGCTCCCCGGCTATGTCGGCCATTCGGTCGCCGATCGGCAAGCCATCCGCGCGCGAAGCGCGTTCGCCGCGCGCCAGGGGGAAGACGACGCCAAGCTCTTCAAGGTGGCGCTCACATCCGAGCAGCTGCAGGCCGCGTGCGACACCTGGATTTCCGGCATCTACGAGCGCAAGGATCACGAAGGCCTCGACGGCGCGGCACCGCTCGATCGCGCGCGCGCCTTCGCCTCGGCCGCGCGCCGGATCGACAACGAGCGCGCGCTCGACGTGCTGCTCGCCGAGCCCGCCGGCGGCCGCGTGCGTCTGGTCGGCAAGCGCGGCCTCGCGGTCGAAGGCGGGGTCTACCAGCACGAAGCTTTGGTCGCGTTCATGGGCAGGCGCGTCGAAGTGCGCCTCGACGCCGCCGATCTCGGCCGCGTGATCGTGCACGACGAAGCGGGGCGCTTCGTGTGCGTCGCCGAAGACCCCGAGCGCACGGGCATCGATCGCGCGGAACTCGCGGCCAAGGCGCGCGCCACGCAAAGCGCGCTCGACCGGAATTTCCGCGCGGCGGCGAAGCGCGCCAAGCGCGCGCATCGGCCCGAACTCTCGATCGCCGAGATCCTCGACGACGCCGCGATGCGCGCGGCGGCCGAACCGCCGGTCTTGCCGGGCCTGGCGCATGCGAGCGCGGCACTCGACCAAGCGGCCGATGCCGCGCGCGCGCTCGACGCCCCGCGCGCCTGGACGCCGCGCGTGATCGACAGCGCGCCCGACGCGCCCGAGCCGCCGCGCGCGAAGTCCATCGACTGGGACGCGGCGAACGATCTCGCGGGCCTGCCCTTCGAAGCGGTCCAGCACGCGCCCGACGCGGTGTTCTTCCAGTGGGTGGCGCAGAACCGCGCCGCCGCCGAACCCCATCATCTCGAGGAATTCGAGCGCGCGATGCGCGACGCGGCCTGGCGCCGGATCGTCGCGTCGCGTCTCGACGCGGTCGTGCACAGCAACGCGGAAACGAAAACCGCCGCCGGGTGACGGCCCGGCGGCGGCGCTAGTCGAAACCAAGAGGAGTAAACGAAGTGACGCAAGGACGCTACACCGACCCGGTCGAGATTGCAAACGTTCGCTTGTTTCGCGAAGGGATCAAAGCGGTCGAGAACCGCGCGGCCCCCGAAGCCGCCGTCGTCGTGGTCGAAGGCCTCGCCGGACTCGGCAAGACCCATACGGGCCTCGGCTACGCCCTGCAGAACGATCTGCCGTTCGTGCGTATCCAGGCGGCGACGACGCCGCATTGGGTGCTGACCGATTGGGTGACCGAGCTCAAGGAGAAGCCCGCGCATTCCTGCGAGACGCTGCACAACCAGCTCGTTCAGCTGCTGGCCAAAAACCCGCGCCCCGTGATCTTCGACGAGATCGAGCACGCGGTCACGATCGCCAAGGTGATCGACAGCATACGGGGCGTGATCGACGCGGTCGAATGCCCGGTCGTGTTCATGGGCCGGGAGTTCGTCGGCCAGAAGCTCAAGCGCCATTCGGCCGTGTGGTCGCGGGTGTCCAACGTCGTGCGCTTTCGCCCGCTCGACAAGACCGACATGGCGCTGTTGTTGAAGGACCGCGCCAAGCTCTCGGCCGACGACGCGCTCATCGACCGCATGATCCGCGACACCGAAGGGCGCATCCGCCTGGCGCTCGGCGCGGTGGCGGAGATCGAGCGTTTCGCGCGTCGCGCCGGCAAGAAAGCCGTGACCGCCGCCGAGCTGGCGGGCCGCGAGCTCGTGAAGGCGGACTCGGCGCGCGCGTCAGCAAGCCAACGCCGCGCCGGCGGAGACGGCGTGATGCTCTCCCTTCAAGCCGTGCTCGACGCCCTGCCGCCGCCGCCGGCACCGGACGGCACGCGCCACGTCAAACTCGACGATCTCGCCGCCATCTTGCGCGCGCCGAAAAACGCGGTGCGGCGGCGGCTGTACCGATTGATCGATCAAAGATATGTCCGCTCGGCCCGGCCCGGCGTCTACGCGCTCGCACCCAAGGGCATCGCGCTCAAGAAGGCGGGCGCCAAAGTACCGGCCGCCCCGGCCGTGCGGAAAATCCGCGGGACCCGTCCGCCGCGTCTGTTCCCGCAAACGATTTCCGACCGGGCATGGGGTGCTTTGCGCAAACTGCGCAAAGCCACGACGGCCGACCTTGCCAGTGTGGTGGTTCGGTCCGGACAGGATGGCGGCCCGGCCATTCGCTCGGCGCTGGCCGCTTGGGAGCGATACGGCCTGGTCGCGCGCCGGGGCCGGCGCGCGGCGTTGTGGATCATGATCCGCGATGTCGGGCCCAAGGCCCCGCGCCGTGCCGATCGCGGCGCCAAGCTATGGGACCCGAACGTCGGCGCGTATCTGGAGCGCGCGGCATGACCGGCGCGCCCGAAAGCACGGCTCCACCCGATTGGCGCGCGCTTCTGCGCGAGGCCGTGGCCGAAGAGATGGCCAAGCGCGACGGCAAGCGCGGCGGCGTGGCCGCCGTCGCCGATCGCATCGGCTACTCGCGTACGGCCGTGTCGCAAGTCCTCAACGGCTATTACGGCGCCAAGGGCGAAGACCACGCCAAGACGCGCTGGATCGAAGCCGCGGTCTTGCGCGTCTACGGCGGCGGCCATGTGCCGTGCCCGCATCTCGCGCGCGCCATCCGCGCGTCCGATTGCGCGAGCTGGCAGACGCGCCCCGCGCCGCGCTCGAACCCCGAAGCGATCAAGCACTGGCACGCCTGCGCGAGCTGCGCTTTCGCGACCAAGGAAAACCTGAAGGAGAGAGGACGATGATCAGCGACGACATCGAAACCGTTCTGACCAAGCTGCGCACGGCACGCCGCTCGCGGACCTTCGACGAACCGTCCCTGGACGCCGCGATCGCGGAGTTGCTCGACGTGAAGGAACGCGTGCGCACGATCGAAGACGCGATCGTGCCGCGCGGCCAAGTGCTCGCCTTCGTCAAGCCCCGAGCTTGCGGAAAGCCGGCGGCCGCGCGCACGCCGAGAGCGTCGTCGTGAGCGGCGCCCCGCAAGGCGGCAGGATCGCGGCGATCCAACGTGCCGTCAGCGAAGCCTACGGCTTGCCGCGCGAAGCGATGACCAGTCCGCGCCGCGCGCGCGCCTGGGCGCAGCCGCGTCAGATCGCGATGTACCTGGCCAAGCGGCTGTGCCCCGAGACGACGCTGATGGAGATCGGCGGCAGCTTCGAGCGCGATCACACGACGGTGATGAACGCGGCCGATGTCATCGCCCGCCGGCGCGCGGCCGATCCGGCCTTCGCCGCGCAAGTCGATGCGCTCGAACGCGCGTTGTCGCAACGTTTGGCGTCGATCGCCGGCCTGCCGGCGGCCGAGAAGGCCGCCCGCAAATTCGCCGATATCGTCGTGCGCGCGTTGCGCCAGCGCATCGAGGACGGTGCGCTCGAAGACCCGCACGCGTTTCTGGCGGCGCTGCTCAAACCGCCGCCCGCCAAGATGCACGCCAACGACGTGAAGCCGGTGGCCGGGTGGACGGGCGCGCGGCCGATGGTTCCGGCGCGGTTCTCGGTGCCCGACCATCTGCGGCGCGCGCAACCCTCGCCGGCGCCGGCGTCCATACCGAAGAAAGTGCCAGCCGATCCGCGAAGCCTCGCGGCGATCGGGGTCGAGTTGCAGGCGACGCGTCTTGCGGTGGCGGCCCGCGCCCGCGCCCGCGATATCGCCGCCGAAGCCAAGCTGAGGCGCGCACGATGACCGCGCCCGTCGTCCCCGCGCCCGAAGCCACGTTGGCGGAGCGCCTTTACGCCGGCACGCAACTCGCGATCCGCACCATCGCCGGCAAGCCGCTGCATCTATCCGAGGGCGTGCAGGTCCGCGCGATCGCGCATGGCGCGATCGCCTGGCGCGAGCTGATGGAAGGCGTGCTCGCGGGGAACGAAGAAGCGCTGGCCCTCGCGCGCCGTGCCGTCGCGTCGATCCGCTTGCCCGAACCCGAACCGACGAAGGGAACATGACCATGGCCTGGCTCAAGACCCTGCTCGCGAATTGGCGCACGCGGCGCGCGCGCGCCCGTGCCGAACGCGCGGCGCGCGTCAAAGAGGCGAAGCGCTACGCCATCCACATCGCCGCCAACGATCCGAACCTCCATCTCCGCAAAGGAACCTTCCAATGAGCAAGAAGAAATCCCTGACCACGTCGGCCTTGCCGGTGCCGCAAAATCAAGTACAGGCCGACAACGTCATCTACGTTATCGGCGATCACAAGCGCGCGCTCGATGCGCTGATCGTCAAGCGCGACCGGGCCGTGGCCGACGCGGCCGCCAAATACGCCGATGCGATCGCCGAAGCGGGCGAAGTCCTCAAGGCCAATGTCGAGTCCCTGCAGGCCTTCGCCGAAGCGAACAAGAGCGCGCTTCTGCAGGATGGCAAACGCTCGATCGCGTTTCCGTCGGGCCTTGTCGGCTGGCGCTATTCGAACCCTGCGGTGAAGTTCGACGCGGACGACGAGGAACGGCTGATCGCGCGCCTGCGCACGCTCGGCCTCGGCCATCTGATCCGCGAAAAGTCCGAGATCGACAAGACGGCCGTCGTCAAGCACGCCGCCGAGATCGAGGGCGTGAAGGGCATCGATATCGTCCAGGAGGAGCGCTTCTTCGTGCGCCCGCTCGAAGTCGAAGACGACATCGCCGGCAAGGCGCGCAAGCTCACCGGCCCGGCCGCGATCCAAGCACCCGACGCGCCCGCTAAGAAGACCAAGTCGAAAGCGCCCGCGTCCAAAAGGAAGGCGGCGTGACATGGCCTGGGTCGCCCACACCAAGAACCGATCCCGGCTCGAACAGGTCGTCGCGCCGCGACTGGTGATCGTGCAAAACGGCCGGCGCGACGCCGGCAACTTCGCGGTCCGTCTGATCTTCGGCGAGAAAAAGCCCAAGGACTTCGTGGCCGGTCTTCGCGTGCTCGGCGTGCTGGAAGGCGCGCGCGACCGGCTCAAGGCCGCGATCCCGCCGGCCCCGCGCCGCCGTTTCAATGTGCTCGGGAAGCTCGTGCGATGAGCGACGTTTTTAACGCTTGCGCTGCGGGGGGGGCGGAGCGATGAGCCTTAGCCCCTGGCCCTTCGATCCCTTGCGCCCGCTAGGCTACGGCAAGCTGATCGCCGACCCCGCTTGGGACTACGAGCTCTACTCCGCCAAGGGCGAAGCGAAGTCGGCGCATGCCCATTACCGGGCGATGCCCGACGACGAAATCCTGTCTTTGCCGGTGGGCCAGCTGGCCGCGCGCGACTGCGCGATCTGGCTGTGGTGCACGGCCCCGCGCTTGGATTTCGGCATGCGCGTGCTGAAGGCATGGGGCTTCCGTTACGTCACCTTCGCGACGTGGCTCAAGGTCACGCGCAACGGCAAGGATTCGTTCGGCACGGGCTATTGGATGCGCTCGCTCGCCGAGCCGGTCTTGATCGGCGCGATCGGCTCGCCCGCCATCGATCGCCGGATCGCCGCGCGCACGCCCAATCTGTTCCGCGCGCAACGTCGCGAGCACTCGCGCAAGCCCGATTCCGCGCATCGTTATCTCGACGGCATCTTGCCGCACGCTTTCGGCGCCGAACTCTTCGCCCGCGAGTCGCGCGACGGCTGGGCGTCCTGGGGCAACGAAGCCACGAAGTTCGACGGATCCGTGGACCCCGCCCCATGAGCCTCAGCCCCGCCGCCTGGAAGGAACGCCAGCACAAGCGTCAGAACGGCCGCTGCTTCTACTGCGCCACGCCCCTAAGCTTGCGCAACCCGGGCGATCTGCGGCGCGCGGCGCAAGCCGAACGAAGCGCCGCGATCCGCTCGGCGACCATCGACCATGTCGTGCCGCGCTCGATGGGCGGCACCGACGAGCCGATCAATCGCGTGCTCGCTTGCGCGCCGTGCAACTACGACAAAGCCGCGCGCCTGCCCACGCTCGCCGACCTGGTCATGCTGGTCGATCTCAAATGCGCGGTATCGCGCGCGCGGCCTGCCGGCATCGGCCCGATCGCCCGCCGGCTTCTGGCCCTCGCCAAGCAGGCCGACACCAAACTGGGGATCGAGCGATGAGCGCGCCCCACCCGCCAAGCGATCGCGTAGGCCGCACGCTCGACGCCATCGAAACGTTGATGGATGCGTTGCCGCAGGCGGAACGCTCGTTCGTTCGGACTCGTTTGATCGCGCGGCTCGGTGGCCGACGGGCGTCCTTGACGACCGCGATCGTCGTGTTCTTGCGATCGTGCGCCCACGCCGGCGAGCCGAGAGTAAATCTCGAACGCATCCGGGCGCACCTCGCCAGTAGCGATTGGCCGCCAATCGACGATCGCTCGCTCTATCAAGCCGTCGCCGACCTAAAGCGCCGCGGCCGAATCGTCTCTCGCGGATACGGTCGATACGCGATCGCGCCGGTCGGTGCGCGATGAACCTTGCCGACGCACGCCGCGAAGCACAATCCGCGCGCGAGCGCTGGATCGCGGCGCCGCGCGGGTCCCGCGCCGAACGCGAAGCCGCGCTCCGCCGCGCGACCGCGCACGTCCTGGCGCTCGAACTCGCCGAAGCCCGCGCGGACGGCGATCCGGAACCGGAGCTTCCCTATTGGAAGAAAGGCCAGCTCGCATGACCGCCGCGCCCAAAGACCCCGCCCGCAACCGCGACATCAAGGCGATCCAGACCGGCCGCCGCGCGCTGGCGCTCGAAGACGATTCCTATCGCGCGCTGCTCGAACGGCTCACGGGCAAGCGCTCGGCCGCCGATCTCGACGCGAGCCAGCGCGCGATCGTGATCGAAGAGTTCCGCCGCCTCGGCTTCGATCGCGTCCGATCGAAAGCGAAGCCCAAGCGCATGGGCACGCGCGCACCAGCGGACTCGCCGATCGCGCGCAAGGCGCGCGCGCTGTGGCTCAGCCTCTGGCAATTGGGCGCGGTGCGCGACCCGGCCGAGAACGCGCTCGCGAGCTTCGTCAAACGCGTGGCGAAGATCGATGCGCTCGACTGGCTCGACGGCCGCCAGGCGCGCGCGGTGATCGAAGCGCTCAACGACTGGTGCGAGCGCGAAGGGTACATGGTGCGCGAGATCGCCGAAGGTGCGACGCGCCTGGATTACGACAAGGCGCTGCTGATCGCGATTTGGTTGAAGCTCAAGCGCCTCGACGATCCGAGCTACCAGCTGGACAAATGGCATCTCGACAATTGGATCGACAACGCGACCTGGTCGCGGTGCCATTTCGACACGCTCGACGCCGGACACGCCGCCAATTGCGTCGCACGCGCCGGCACGTGGTTGCGCCAGGAGATCGCCGGGCGCGCGCGCGCGCAAGGCCGGGCATGACCAAGCGCCGCGAACATCCGTTCGGCCGGCCCTTGCCCGCCGGACTCGCCGAGATCGCCGACGCGGCCGGGCTCGACGCGGCGATGAAACTCGCCGAGGCGCGCGGCGGCGCGTTCCTGCACGTCGCGCGCGACGGCGATCTGTTGCCCGGCCTGGTCGGCGCGGAGGCGGCGGCGGCCATCGCGCGCAAGCTCGGGGCGGGCAACAAGATCTACGTGCCCGTCGCCGACTATCATCTCGTCAAATGGCTGCAGTCCAAGAGCGTGTCGCGCGCCGAGATCGTGCGCCGCACGCGCGTGCCGATCCGCACGCAACAGCGTTGGGACGCGCCGCCCGGCGAAGCCGACCAGCTTTCGTTGAAGCTCGGCGGCTGAGGTGCGTAAAGCCACCCGGCTCAAATTCGAACGCGCGATGGTGCCGCTCCTCGCGATCGATGCGTTGGGCGGCGCCAGCGAAGTCGCGCGCCTCCTCGGCGTTTCGATCCGCCGCGCGCACGGATGGGGCACGGGCGAAAGGCCTGTGCCACCCGGCCGCCGCGCCGAACTCGCGCGTCACGCCCGCGCCCACGCCGCGAAGCTCTTGCGCCTGGCGGAGGCCTTGGAGCGCCCCACGAAGCGTTAGAAACCACCCCGCGCGCGCCGTCCGCTTGACGCGGGCTACCTTCGTATTCGAGGGTGCATCCGGGCCCAAAGCGGGCGCCCGGCGACGCGCGTCGTCCTGCGCTCGGGCCGCGAACCCCGCCATCGTCGCGGGATGCAAAACGCCAATCCCACGCCGCCCGCTCTTTCCGCCGGTATCCGCAACAGGAACCCCGGGAACCTGATGGATCACGGCATTCCCTGGCGCGGCCTGATCGGCCGCGACGCGAAGAACCGTTGCGTGTTCGACACGATGGCGAACGGCGTGCGCGCCATGGCGCTCGACATCCTCAACGACTATGGCAAGGACCGCCAGCGCACGCCGCGTCAGCTCGTCAGCGAGTACGCGCCGCCGAACGAGAACGACACCCTGGTCTATATGGGCTTCGTCGCCACGGCGATGGGCGTCGGGCTCGACGACGATCTGCGCTTGCGCGCCGCCGGCGGCACGGTGGACCGCGCCCGGCTCGCGCTGCTGTTGCGCACCAAAATCCGCATGGAATGCGGCAACGATCAATGGGCGCTGGTCGAACCGCGCGAGTTCGAAGCGGGTATCGCCGACGCGCTCCAACGCGTCCCCACGCTCCAAGCCTGAGGCCCTCATGGAACTCGCATTCGACATCGTGCTGCTTGTCGTCGCCGCAGCACTCGGCGCGATCGGTTTGACGATCCTGCGTTCGGCCGGCTCGATCGCCGCCGCCGGCGCGGGCGTTGCCTTGATCTTCTTCGGCTCGCTCTTCGCGACGACCGCAATCAAATCGCTCCTGGGTTAGCGCATGATCCCCGCCATCCTCGCCCAGGTGGGTCTGCCCCTGCTCGTCAAATGGGTTGGCGGCGCGTTGGGCCGCGTCGAACACCCGGCGGCCAAGGCGGCGTCCGACGCGCTCGGCCAAGTCGGCGAAGCGATCTCGGGCGCGAGGATTCCGCCCGAGGACATCAAGGAAGCCAACCGCTCTCTCGAAGCGCTGGCCAAGCTCGACAGCGACGACTACCGCGAGACGATCCGCGAAACGAACGCCACGATGCGCGTCGAAGCGCAGAGCGAAGACGCTTACGTGCGCCGCATGCGCCCGACCTTCGGCTACGTCATGGCGCTGACTTGGGCCGTGCTGATGGGCGCGGTGGCCTGGATCGTCGTCACGGCGCCCGGCGAGGCCGCCGGCGTGGTCGCCGCGATCGGCGAACTCAGCCTCATGTGGTCGGTCGGTCTCTCGGTGCTCGGCGTCTATGTCTACAAGCGCTCGTCCGACAAAGCGCGCAAGGCGGGCGTCGAACCCGGCAATCCGCTCGAAGCGATCGGCCGCGTCTTCGCGCGCGGAAAGACCCGATGACCGATTCGGCCGACGAAGCCGGCGCGCGCGAGATCGCCGAACGCGACGCCTTCGTGGCGCGCGCGCGCCGCCGGCCGTCCACGCGCGTCTGCGTGTTGTGCGGTGAGTTCCTGGCGCAGGACCTGATCGACCATCAACCCGACGCGCTCGATTGCGGCGGCGGATGCGGCAAGGGAACCCAAGCATGAGCGACGACTATTTCAAGATCGCCCACTACGCCATCTCCGTTCTCGCGGCCCTCGGCACGTTCCTGCTGTATTTGCTGAGGGGCAAGTTCGTCACGCGCGAGGAGCACGAATCGCTGAGCGCCGCCGTCGCGGACAAGGCGAAGCAGTCGGAGCTCGACGCGCATCGCGTGGAGACCAACAAGCGCTTCGACCAAGGCTCGGCGAAGATGGCCGAACTCGCGCAACTGATCGGCCGCGTCGACCAGGCTTTGCGCAATCTGCCGACCAAGGAAGATCTGCACCAGCTCGCGCTCGCGCTCAAGGAAGTGGGCGGCGACATGAAGGCGATCCGCACCGAGGCGCGCGCCAACGAGAAGGACGTGGTCGAATTGCGCGCCACCGTCATCCGCCACGAAGAGATCATGGCGCACGCGTCGGCCGCCGCCATCCAAGCGGGGCGAGCGAAATGAGCCTGCACGAAGCTTGGCGCGAGCATCTGCGCGCCGCGATCCTGCGCACGCTCAAGACCGCGCCCGAGTACAGCGCCAACGATTCGATGTTGGTGGACGTGATCCGGTTCGCGGGCTTCGCCGCGAGCCGGGCGCAAATCCGGACCGAGATCGCGTGGCTCGAAGAACAGGGTCTCTTGCGCGCCCAAACCTTCGACACGCTGATCGTCGCCACGCTGACCGAGCGCGGCGAGGACGCCGCCGCCGGCCGCGCGACGGTGCCCGGCGTCAAGCGCCCGTCGGCGAAGTGAAGGCGCGGGCGCGACGCCATGGCGCGTAAATCCACCATCGACAAACTCCCGCCCGAAATCCGCAAGGAGATCGCGCGTTTGCGCGACGTCGAGGGTCTGTCGATCGACGCCATCCTCGAACGCTTGCGGGGCGCCGCGCCCGACCTCTCGATCTCGCGGTCGGCCATGGGCCGCCACGTCAAGCGCATCGACGCGATGGGCGCCTTGCTCAAGGAGTCGCGCGAGGCCGCCGTGGCGCTGGTGTCGGGCTTGGGCGAACGCGGCGAAGGCGACGTGCAGCGCTTGAACACCGAGATGGCGCAAGCGCTCATCACGCGCTTCATGATGCGCGAGGACGGCAAGCCGGTCGAACTCGACGCCCAGGAGACGATGTTCTTGAGTTCGGCGATCAAGTCGCTGACGGCCGCCAGCCGCGACAACGCCGCCTTCGTCGAGAAGGTCGAGAAGCGCGCCGCCGCGCGCGCGGCCGACGCGGCGAAAGCGGCCGTGCGCAAAGCCGGCCTGTCGGCCGAGATCGCCGACCAGATCGCCGCCACCATCCTCGGCGTGGCGCCGTCCCAACCGGGCGCGCCGGTATGAGCGCGAAACGGAAGATCGCGGCGAAGCCCGCGCCCGCGAAGCCGCCGAGCGTCGCGCCGGCGGGCAAGGTGCTGTTGCCCTACCAGCGGCGTTTGTTCGAAACGGTCGCGGCCTACGACCTCACGGTCTACGAGAAGAGCCGCCGCATCGGCATCACCTGGGCGATCGCCTCGGCCGCCGTGCTGACGGCCGCGCGCGCCAAGGCCGCCGGCGGGATGGACGTGCTCTATCTCGGCTACGCGCTCGACATGACCCGCGAGTTCATCGACACCTGTGCCGATTTCGCGCGCGCGATCGAGCCGGCCATCGCGAGCGTGTCGGAATTCCTGTTCGACGACGGCTCCGACAAGGGCGTCGGCGCGTTCCGCATCGCCTTCGCGTCGGGCTTCCAAATCGTGGCGCTCACCTCCAAGCCGCGCTCGTTGCGCGGCCGGCAGGGCTTCGTGATCATCGACGAGGCCGCGTTCCACGACGAGCTCGACGAGGTCCTGAAGGCCGCGATGGCGCTGACGATCTGGGGCGGCAAGGTCGCGGTGATCTCGTCGCACAACGGTGCGGCCAATCCCTTCGCCGCGCTGATCGAGGACATCCGCGCCGGCCGGCGTTCGGGCATCGTGTTGCGCACCACGCTCGACGACGCGCTGGCGGACGGGCTCTACAAGCGCATCTGCTACGTCCAGGGCAAGCCCTGGTCGGCCGACGCCGAGCGCGCCTGGCGCGACGCCATCTACAAGGGCTACGGCGAAGCCGCGCGCGAAGAGCTCGACGTGATCCCGAGCCAAGGGTCGGGCGCGTGGCTCAGCCGCGCCGTGCTGGAGCAGCGCGCGATCGACGTGCCGGTCTTGCGCCTGGCGCGCGACGCGGCCTTTACGATGCTGCCGCCCGAAGCGCGGGAAGCGGACATCGCGGCGTGGCTCGAAGAGCATGTCGCACCCTTGCTCGCCAAGCTGCATCCGCACCGCGCTTGCGGGTTCGGCCTGGATTTCGGGCGCGAGATCGACCGCTCGGTGCTGTGGCCAGCACAAGAGGATCAAGGCCTGGTCTGGACCCCGCCTTTCCTGGTCGAGATGCACGGCGTGCCGTTCGAGCAGCAGCGCCAGGTCTTGTTCTACATCCTGGATTTCATCGGCGCGCGGTTGCGCGCGGGTGCGCTGGACGCCGGCGGCAATGGCGCCTATCTCGCGGAAGTCGCGCGCCAGCGTTACGGCGAATGCGTCCAGGCGATCAAGCTCACCGAGCCTTGGTATCGCGAGCACATGCCCAAGCTCAAAGCCGGGCTCGACGACGGTCTGTTCCTGATCCCGAAAGACGCCGACGTCGTCGCCGATCTGATGCAGTTCAAGCTCGTCAAAGGTGTCGCCCGCCTGCCCGAGGGCTCTTCGCGCGTCGGCTCGGACGGGCTCGGCCGCCACGGCGATTCCGGCATCGCCGCGGCTTTGTGCCGCTTCGCGATCGAAACCGCACCCATCGAGTTCGGCTACGTGCCCGCGCGCGAAGCCACCGCGCCGGCCGGCACGCTGACGATGACCGCGCGAAACGACGGCGACGAACCGCAAAGCGGCTTTGGCCGGGGAGCCTGGTGATGGCGCTGCTCGACGCCGACGGCGTACCTATCGATCTCTCCCGGCTTCGCGAACGGGACGCGGCCCCGTCCGTCCAAGGCGTGCGCCGGCCGGAATCCGAAGATCCGGCGACCGGCCTCACGCCGTCGTCCCTCGCGACGCTTCTTCGCGACGCCGAAGACGGCGACACGAGCGCCTCCTACGCGCTGGCCGAACGCATCGAGGAGCGCGACGCGCATTACGTCTCGGTCTTGCGCACGCGCAAACTCGGCGTCGCGGCGCTCGCCCCGACGATCGAAGCCGCGTCGGACGATCCGCGCGACGTCGAGATCGCCGATTTCTGCCGCGAGCTGGCCGACGACGACGCGTTCCGCGCGGCTTTGTTCGACATGCTGGACGCCGTGGGCAAAGGCGTGTCGGTCACCGAGATCGTCTGGGATTTGGACGGGCCGCGCTGGAAGCCCAAGGCCTACGAGTGGGTCGATCCGCGCCATTTGGGATTCGATCCCGACGATCGCAAGACGCCGCTGGTTCGCGCTTTGCCGGGCGAGAAGGGCCATGGCGAGCCCGCGCGGCAAGGCGGGCGGGGCGTGCCCGGCTACAAACCGTTGGCGCCGGCCAAGTACCTGACCCTCGCGATCCGCTCGAAATCGGGCTCGACGCCGCGCTCGGGGATCGCGCGCGTCGCCGCCTGGTATTGGCTGTTCAAGAGCTTCGATCTCAAGGCCTGGGTCGAGTTCTGCGAGGTGTACGGCCAGCCCTTGCGCGTCGGCAAGTATCCGCCCAACGCAACCGAGGAACAGAAGCGCACGCTGCTCCGTGCGGTGTCGCAGATCGCGCGCGACGCGGGCGCCATCGTGCCCGCCTCGATGCTGCTCGAATTCGTCGAGGCGTCGGGCAATCGCGACGGCAAGCTCTACGGCGATCTCGCGACCTTCATCGATCTGCAGATGTCCAAGCTCGTGTTGGGGCAGACGACCACGACCGACGCGGTGTCGGGCGGGCACGCGGTGTCGAAGGAACACGAGAAAGTCCGCGACGACATCCGCGACGCCGACGCGATGATGCTGGCGATGTCCGTGCGCAAGTGTTTGCTCGCCCCGGCCGTGGCGCTCAATTTCGGGCCGGGCGCGCGCGTGCCGCAACTGCGCTTCCAAGCGCCGGAAGTCTTCGACCCGACGACGATGTCGGACGTGCTGGTGAAGCTCGTGCCGCTCGGCGTCGATATCGAAGCCTCGATCGTGCGCGACAAACTGGGCTTCCCCGAACCCAAGAAGGGTGCCGTGCTGTTGCGCGCGCCGGCATCCGCGCCGGCGTTGCCGCCGCCGGGCACGACGCCGCCCCCGCCCTTCGGCGCAACGCCCCCCGGCGCAACGCCATTCGAGCAACTCGCGACCGCGCTGGCCTCGATCAATGCCGGCGCGAAGAATGTCGCCGACGCGATCGCCGCCAAGGGCGACAAAGCCGCCGAACCGGCCGTGCGCGCGCGCATCGAACGGATGCGCGCGATCGTGGCGTCCGCGAACGATTGGGACGAACTGCAGCGCGATCTCTTGGCCCTCGCGTCCGAGTTCGATCCGGCCGAGATCGCGGCGGCGATGCGCGACGCCAATCTGTTGGGCCGTCTCGCCGGCGAAGACGAGGTGGCCGGATGACCGCGTCGCCCATCGCCCTGCCGTTCGACGAAGCGATCGCGTTCTTCCGGCAGAAGCTCGGCGTGAAGACGAAGACCTGGCGCGATCTCTGGCAAGGCATGCACGCGCGCGCCTTCACGATCGCGGGCGCGCTCGACGATTCGCTGCTGAGCGATTTCCAAAGCGCCATCGACAAGGCGATCGCTTCCGGAACGACCATCGGCGCGTTCCGCAAGGATTTCGACAAGATCGTCGCGGCGCATGGGTGGGACTACAACGGCGGGCGCAATTGGCGAAGCCGGGTGATCTTCGACACCAACGTGCGCATGGCCCATCAGGCGGGCAAGTGGGAGGCGGCGCAGCGCGTCAAAGAACGCCGTCCTTATCTGCGTTACCAGGCGGTCAAGGACGATCGCACGCGGCCCGAGCATATGGCCTGGCACGGGCTGGTTCTGCCGATCGACGATCCGTTTTGGAAGACGCACTATCCGCCCAATGGCTGGAACTGCCGCTGCACCGTGCAGACGCTGAGCGATCGCGATCTCGCGCGCTACGGCTACGAAGTCGGCGAATCGCCCAAGATCGAAATGGAGACGCGTTCGGTGAAGACCGAAGGCGGCATCGTGAATGTCGCCGTACCGAAGGGAATCGATACGGGCTTCGGCTACAACGTCGGCGAAGCGGCCGGTGAGGGTTTCACGCGCGAGCGCCTGGCGCTCGAACGCGCCGGCGCGTTCGAAGAGATCGTCTCGCCCGTGGCGCCGCCGCAGTCTCGGCCGCCTTTGCCCGCCGATCGCGCGCAAGCCACGCTCGGACCGCGTGTGAAGCCCGGCGACGAGGCCGGCTTGCTCGACGCCTGGCGCAAAGCGATCGGCGGCGACGACGCGATCTTCGAGGATCCCACAGGCCAGCGCGTGCAGGTCACGCGCGCGATCGTCGATCACACGCTCGCCGATCCCAAGCGCGTCGCGTCCCATCGCGAACGCTATTGGCCGTTCATCCGCGAGACGATCGAGGACCCGGCGGAAATCTGGACCACGTTCGCGCGCTCGAAGGAAACCGGCGCCGTGCGCTTGCGCCGGCGCTACGTCAAGCGGATCGAGTTCGAGAAGGATCGTTGGATCGCGATCGTCGCCGATCGCGACGACGGCGTGTGGAGCGGACTCACGATCTTCGACCGCGACCGCGACATCGCCGCCGTCCGCAAGGGCCACCGCGTCTATGCGCGGGCTCCGAAAGCGAGGTTGTCGTGAGGGGGTGGGCGCACAGATCGACCGGCTCGCCTGGCGACCGTCGGCCGGGTATCGGGGCGCGGCCCACCCGGCGTCGGTCTGGGCAATCTGCGCCCGGTCCCGGCGCGGGTCAAGCCCCGGCCCTCCAAAAGCGCCCCGGCTCCGGTGCGTTATTAACGTTCGCGCACCGCTTCCCGCACCCACCCTACCCAGGACATGCGGGACCAAGCGTTAACCATGCGTTAACGGCCGTTAATCGGCCCTGTTTCGAGGGGGGGCCCGGTCGCGCCCGGCGTCTCGGCACCGGAATCGGGTGTTTCGGGAGCCCGGACCGGGGGCCGGTTCGGGGCTGTCCCGGCTGGACGACGCGCGTCGTCCTGCCCGGCGCTTGGCTCGGTATCTACGTTCGCACCCATCGGCGCGGTCCGCAAGTCGCGGGACTGGCCGGGAGGGTTCGATGACCGGCACGCTCGCGAAAGGAACGGCTCTGGAGATCGCCTCGGCACAAGGCGGCGGAACCGCCGCGCCCGAGATGGTGCATCTGATGCCGTTCGGCGATTGGAAGGGCGTCGATGGGCGCGGGCCCTACCACAACGATCGCGCCAACGCCGCGCAAGTCGTCGCCGCGATGAAGGCTTTCAAGCGTCCGCTCCCGATCGACTACGACCACGCGCTGCATCGGCCAAGCGGTTCCGCCGATTTGCGGGCCGCCGGCTGGATCGACGCAGGCTCGGCCGAGCTTCGCGACGACGGTATCTGGGCCAAGGTCGAGTGGACCGACAAAGGCGGCGCGGCCGTCGCCGCGCGCGAGTACCGGTTCATCTCGCCGTGGTTTCTGCACGACAAGACCGGCCGCGTCGTCGGCATCCGCGGCGCCGGTCTCACCAACATTCCGAATTTCGAGCAGCTGACCGCGCTCGCCTCTCAAACCGAAAACGGAGAAGACACCATGGACAAGCTCGCCGAAACTCTTGCCGCTCTGCTCGGCCTCGCCGCCGGCGCCACCGCCGACGACGTGATCGCCGCCGTGAAGGCGCTCCTCGACAAGGGCGCGGCCACCGCTTCGCAGCTCGCCACGGCCGCCGCCTCGCTGGGCCTGCCGAAGGACACGACGCTCGAAGCGCTCGCAACCGCGATCGCGGCGAAGAGCGAGAAGGCGGAGGAAGGCGATCTGCGCACCGTCGTCGCTTCGCTGAACAAGACCGTCGCCGCGCTCAACACCGAGATCGCGACGATCAAGTCCGCTGGCCAAGCGACCGCCGCGCAAACCGCCGTCGAAGCGGCGATGAAGGTGGGCAAGATCGCGCCCGTCGCCAAGGCATGGGCGCTCGATTTCGCGTCGAGCGACCCGGCGCGCTTCGCCGAGTACGTGAAGGTCACGCCCGCGCTGATCGATCCTTCGACCGGCGCGCCCACGCTCGCCGCCGCCGGCGGCGAAGGCGGGCTCTCCGCCACCGAGCTTGCGGTCGCCTCGCAGCTCGGCGTGTCGGCCGAGGATTTCAAGAAGTCCAAAGAGGCGCTCGCCAAGCAGCAGGCCGGCTGAGCCGCGCCGCGCGACCCCCAACCCAACCCGAACTCCGGAGTAGACCATGCCGTTGTCCGCACCCCGCGACACCCGAACCCTCGCCGCCGCCACGCGCCGCGATCTGCCGGTCGCCGCGAACCTCGTCGTCTTCCAAGGCGCGCTCGTCGTGATGGCGGCCGGCGTCGCGCGGCCGGGCCGTGTGGCCACCGGCGATGTCTGTGTCGGTATCGCGCTCGACGACGCGAACAACACCGGCGGCGCCGCCGGTGCGATCCGCGTGCCCGTTCAACGCGGCATCTTCCACTTGAAGAACTCGGCCGCCGGCGACGCGATCGCGCTCGCCGACATCGGCGCCGATTGCTGGATCGCCGACGACGAGACCGTCGCCAAGACCAACGGCACCAACACGCGCTCCAAAGCGGGCCGCGTGTGGGACGTGGACGCCCAAGGCGTCTGGGTCGAGATCGTCTAACCCCGAAAGGACACCACCATGATCGTCAACCGCGCGTCCCTCGCCGCCGCCTATGTCGGCTTCAATACCGCGTTCCAAGCGGGCATCGGCTCGTTCAAGAGTCAGCTCGACGACGTCGCGATGCGGACCAAGTCCACCACGTCCGAAGAGAAGTATCCGTGGCTCAAGGATTTGCCCGGCTTCCGCCAGTGGGTCGGCGAGCGTGTGGTCAACAACATCGCCGCCCACGACTTCGCGATCAAGAACGTCCCGTTCGAGAACACCGTCGGTATCGATCGCGAGAAGTTCGAAGACGACCAGCTCGGCACCTATTCGACGTTCTTCCGCATCCTCGGCGACGAAGCCGCGCGCCACCCCGACCGGCTCGTGTTCCAGTTCCTGAAATCAGCGAACGCGCAGCTTTGCTACGACGGGCAGTATCTGTGCGACACCGACCATCCGCAGATCAAGGCCGACGGATCGCAGGAGTCCGTCTCGAACTACATCGACGGGACCGGTCCGGCCTGGTTCCTGATGGACCTGTCGCGGCCGATCAAGCCGATCATCTATCAGGAGCGCCGGCCCTTCACGAACCTGATCCGCAAAGACTCCGACACCGACGACAACGTCTTCCACGCCAAGACGTTCCTCTACGGTTCGGACGGCCGCGCCAATGTCGGCGCCGGCCTGTGGCAGTTGATCGTGATGAGCAAGCAGCCGCTGACGCCGGCGAATTACGGCACGGCGCGCGCGCTGTTCGCGACGTTCAAGAAAGACAAGACCGCGGACTCGCTCGGCATCGTGCCGACGACCCTCGTCTATCCGCAGGCGCTCGAAGGCGACGCGCTCGACGTGCTCAACAGCACGCATATCGCGGGCGGTGCGTCGAACAAGTGGAAGGGCACGGCCAAGCCGCTGATGGTGCCGTTCCTCGACTGACGCATGAGACGTCACGCCGGCACCTTCCATCGAGGGCGGCCGGCGCGGCTCTTCCGCGTCCCACCCGAACCCAGGCCCCAAACCAAGGACCCAGGCCATGAACGCCCTCAAGATCGTCTCGCGCCCCGCCACCTTCCGCCGCGCCAACTTCGCGTTCAACACGACGCCGCGCTTCCTCAAGCTCGACGACCTCAAGCGCGACCAGATCGACGCGTTGAAGAACGAGCCCAAGCTGATCGTCGAAGAAGTCGAGCACGATTTCGGGGACGGCGCGGCCAAGAAGCCGGCGGCCGGGAAAACCGGAACGCCCAAAGCGAACGCGCTCAAGGTCGTGGCCAAGAAGGACGGCCATCAGCGCGCCGGCTTCGAGTTCGGGACCGTGCCGGTCTTTGTCTCGCTCGACGAGCATGCCTCGAAGCTTCGCGCGATCCGCGACGATGGCGAGCTGACGGTCGAGGAAGTCGTCCACGAATTCGGCGCCGCCGCCTAAGACGAGAGACCGATGCCCTACGCCACGCAAGCCGATCTGATCGATCGCTACGGCACGGAGACGATCCGCGATCTGTCGGATCGCGCCACGCCGCCCGCCGGTGCCATCGACGCGGGCGTCGTGGCCAAGGCGCTGGAAAGCGCGAGCGACGAGATCGACGGATATTTGCGCGGCCGTTACGCGCTCCCGCTCGCCCAACCCTTTCCGCGCCCGCTGGTGGCGGCGGCGTGCGAGATCGCGTTCCACCGGCTGCACCCGCAGCTCGTGCCGCAGGACGTGAAGGACGCTTATGCAAGCGCGCTTGCGCGGCTCAAGGAAATCTCGAACGGCGTCTTCAAACTCGATCTCGCGCCCGCCCCCTCGGCCACCTCGGGCGCCGACGACGTGACGCTCGCGGGCCCGGGCCGCGTGTTCGACGCCCATTCCATGAGGGCGTTCTGATGGCCGGCGTGTCTCTCCCCGTGATCGTCGATCGCGTGGCGCTGTCGGATATCGGCGCGAAGCTGGATCGTCTGCGCCGGCGCCTCGACGACATGATTCCGGTCCACGACACGATCGGCGATTCGCTCGTCGCTTCGACGCTCGACCGCTTCGAACGCGGCGTCGATCCCAAGGGCGCGGCCTGGGCGCCGTCCTTGCGCGTGCTCGAAGGCGGCGGACAGACGCTGATCGACCGCGGGCATCTGCGCCAATCCGTGCATCATCGCGCCGAGCGCGATCGCGTGACGGTCGGCTCGAACTCCTTCTATGCCGCGATCCATCAATTCGGCGGCAAGGCCGGGCGCAACCGCGCGGCCACCATACCGGCGCGGCCCTTCATCGGCCTGTCGGACGGCGACAAGACCAAAGCGGGCAAGATCGTCGAAGACTTCCTTGCCGCGCCCATGGGCGGTCCGGTTCGATGATCCGGCTCCCCGCCATCGAGAACGCGATCGTCGCGCGCCTCGCGGATTTCCTGAGCCCCGCGAATACCGGCTATTCGCTCAAAGCGATGGGCGGCTATGGCGGGTCGTTCGACAGCGACGACGAGAACGCGATCGCCGCAGCACTCAAGCTCTTGCCCGCCGTGCTGGTGAATTTCGCCGGCGCGGTCGAAATGAAGGCGGTGGGTGCGAAGAAGCACGCCGTGCTGGAATGGCAAATCCTGATCGCCACGCCGGGCGCGCGCGGCGAGGCGGACGCGCGCAAGAGCGAGCGCGCCGATGCACCCGGCGCCTACATGATCGCGACCGACGCGATGGCGGCGCTGGACGGATCGGATCTCGGGCTCGAAGGCGAGGCGGGACTGGTCGAGCCGATGGACGTGACGCGCCTTCTGCAGCTGCGCAACGGCACGATCCGCAAACAGCGCTTGGTCGTCTACGTCGTCGAGGCGCGCTGCACGGCGCTCGCCGATCGCACGAAGCGCGGCTTGACGCTCGACGAGTTCCTGCGCGTGCGCGCCGATTGGGACGTGCCGCCGCATGGCGAAGCACCAGGCGCGTTCGATGTACGCCAGAACCTCAACCTCAGGAGCAACCCATGAACGTGCGCGTCAAACCCGCCGCCGGCCGGACCGTGTTTTTCGAGGACGGCAAGCGGATCCTCGATGCCGCCGGCGAAACGCTGACGGACTCGGTCCATTGGCGCCGCCGCGAAGCCGACGGCGACGTGACCGTTCAGCCCGTCGTCGAGCCCGAACCCAAGAAAAAATCCTAAGGAGTGCGATCCATGTTGACCGCTTCGTCGTTCTCCCAAATCCCGATCTCGATGCTGACGCCGGGCGTCTTCGTCGAGATCGATCCGTCGCGCGCGATGCGCGGCCTGCCGATCCGCCGCCACCGCGCGCTGCTCGCGGGCCAGCGTCTGGCGGCGGGCACGGCCGCCGCCGGTGCCGTGCGCCTGGTGAACTCGGCCGCCGAAGCCGAGGCGTTCTTCGGCTTGGGCTCGCAGCTCGCGCAGATGTTCGCCGCCTTCAAGCAGGTGGACGACTACACCGAGACCTACGCGCTCCCGGCCGACGATGCGGGTGGCGGCGCGCAAGCCACCGGGACCTTGACCTTCACCGGCCCTGCGACCGCTGCGGGCACGATCGAGCTTTACGTGCATGGCACGAACGTCGAAGTGGGCGTGGCGTCTGGCGATACGGCCGCCGCGATCGCCACTTCCGCCGCCGCCGCGATCAACGCCAATGCGGGCCTGCTGGTCACGGCCGCCGCCGCCGGTGCCGTCGTCACCGTCACGTGCCGTCACAAGGGCGAGCTCGGCAACGCGCTCGATCTCCGGCACTCTTACTTCCCCGGCGAAGCTTTGCCGGCCGGCGTGAGCCTTGCGATCGTCGCGATGGCCGGCGGCACGTCCGATCCGTCGGCCGCCGCTCTGATCGCTTCGATGGCCGACGAACGCTACGACACGATCGTCTGGGGCTGGAACTCCGCCGCCTCGCTGGCGGCCCTCAAGACCGAACTCGACCGGCGCTTCCAGGCGCTGGTCGCGAACGACAGCCTCGCGCATGCCGGCGCGCGCGGCTCGGTCGCCACGCTACAGGCGTTGGGGGCGCTCCACAATTCGCCGCATCTCGCGATCGCCGATTCCGGCAACGAGCCCACGCCGCCCTGGATCAAAGCGGCACAGATCGCCGCGCGCGACGCCTTCGAGCCCGATCCCGCGCGCCCGCGCATGCGTCTGACCTTGCCGGGCGTGATGGCGGCTTCGCGCGAACTGCGTCGCACGCGCAACGAGCGCGAGACCTTGCTCGCCGCCGGCATTTCGACGACCACCGCCGGCGACGACGGCACGGTCGCGATCGAAACGCTGGTCACGACCTACAAGACCAACGTCGCCGGTGCCGCCGATCGCGCGTATCTCTACGTCGAGACGATGCGCAACGTCGCGTATTTGCGGTGGTCGTATCCCGCGCGGATCAATCAGCGCTACCCGCGGCACAAGGTCGCCGGCGACGAGCATCCCGGCGGGCCGACGATCGCGCGCTGCAAGGACATCAAGTCGGAGATCATCGCCCTCGCGGTCGAGTGGTACGAGGCCGGGCTGATCGAAGACATCGAGGCGTTCAAGGCGTCGCTGCAAGTCGTGCGCGATACGGCCGATACCGAGCGCGTCAACGTCCTGATGCGCCCCGATCTGGTCAACGGCTTCCGCCGCAACGCGGCCCTGCTGCAGTTCCTCGTTTAACGCTTAGGAGAGACGCCCATGGCGAACCCCAATCAGCGCACCGGTCAGGTGTTCATCGCCCTCGACGGCAAGCAGCTCGAAAGCCTGCCCGGCGCCAAGCTGCGCGGCATCGGCGTCAAGCGCAACCCGGTCGTCGGCCACAAGGTCTACGGCTACACCGAGGAAATCCAGACGCCCGAGATCGAGTGCGATATCGCGCACGGGGCGGCCGTATCGCTCGACGCGTTGCGGAAACTCGACAACACCACCGCGACGTTCGAATGCGACACGGGCCCGACCTGGGTGCTCGCCAACGCCTGGGTCGCCGAGATCGGCGATCTCGCCGACGGCAAGGTCATGCTCAAGATCAACGCCAAGACCGCCACCGAGCGGCAATCGGCGTAAGCCGCGTAACCGAGGAGAACCGATATGGCCGCCGAAACGCCCAAGCACTTCGTCCACAAGCTGACGACGCAAGTCGAAGCGAACGGCAAGACGATCGATACGCTGACGGTGCGTACCGACATTCGCGCGAAGGACTTCAACGCCGGCGACGCGGCCGAAGGCGCGAACGCGAAGATGATGCGCATCGTCGCCCACCTCGCCAACGTTCCGCCCTCGACCATCGCCGATCTTCCGGCGCAGGACTACGTCGCGATCATGGTGAAGCTCGCCCCTTTTATCGGCGATGGCCCCGGGATGCTGGGAATACTCTCGGCGACGTAGCCTTCGTCTTCAAGTTCTCGGCGCGCGAGATCGGGGACTTCACCTTCGACGAGCTGATGTTCTGGCACAGGCAGGCCGTGCGCCTCACCGAGACCAAGGAGCGTTAAGTACGTGTTCGGCTTTACCGTCCGCATGGTGCTGCAAGCCATCGACCGCGCCACCGGCCCGCTCGCCAAAGTGGGCCGGGCGGTGCGCGCCGTCGGCGTCCTGCCGCGCGCGGTGGGCCAGTCGCTCGACCGGCTCTCGACCAATGTCGGTCTGCCGAGCGTCGCGGCGCGCGGAATGGCGGCGGCGAATTCGGTGGGCCAGGTCGCCGGCGCGGCGTCGCTGGCGGGACTGAAGCTTGCGGGCCTCGCGGGCATCGGCGGCGGCGGTCTGCTCGGTCTCTCGCGGATGACTGCCAACTACGCCGAACAGATGCTGATGCTGGCGGAGAAAACGGGGATCGGCGTCGAGCGCTTCCAAGCGCTCGCTTTCGCGGCAGAGCAGTCCAGCGTCGGACCGGAATCCTTCGCCGACGCGATGAAGTTTCTCAACAAGACGATCGGCGACGCGTTGTCCGGGAGCGATGAGGCGCTCGAATTTTTCCGGGGCACGCGCGTCGCCTTCCGCGACTCGAGCGGCGCCGCACGCGACACCGCCGACGTTTTCATGGACGTGGCCGATGCGTTCCAAAGATCGGGCAACCAGCAGGCCAAGACCTTGCTGGCGATGAAGGGCTTCGGCCGCGCCGGCGCCGACATGATGATGTTCCTCAATTCCGGCCGGGGCGCCATCGAAGGGTTGATGGAGGACGCGCGGCGGCTCGGCCTGGTGATGGGCGAAGACACGGTCAAGAAGGCCGAGGCCTTCGGCGATCAACTCTCGCGCCTTTGGCAGGTCGTGAAGATGACGGGGATGGCGATCGGCGGCGCGCTGATCCCGCACCTCGAACCGCTGGTCGTGCGCTTGGTCGAACTCGGCGCCGAGCTTCAACCCATCCTCGCTTCGGGGGCCGCCGGCTGGTTCGCGTCGTTGGGCGACGTGATGCCGCAAGTGATCTCGGCGCTCGGCGAGCTCTGGACGGGTATGCGCACGGTCGGCGCCGGCGTCGCCTGGCTCGGCGAGACCTTCGGGTACGGCACGCTCGCGATCGTGGGTCTCACCGCGATGGTCGCCGGGCCCGTGCTCGTGGCGATCGCCAATCTCGCTTGGGCCGTCACCATGCTCGGCGGCGCGGTGATGGCGACCGCGGGCAAGCTCGCGATGCTCGTCTTCGGACCCATCGTCGCGGCCGCCGGCGCGTTCTTCTCCGCGCTGATGGGCGGCATGCCCATCGTCGCGGCGTTCAACCTGGCGCTCGCTGCCAACCCGATCGGTGCGGTGATCCTCGCTGTCGTCGCACTCGGTGCCGCGCTCGTCGCCTTGTACGTGTACTGGGACGAGCTCGGCGCGGCGATCGGGAAGATCGGCGCCGCGTTGATGGGCGGACTCGGCGCGGCCCTCGACTGGATCGGCGCGAAGTTCGACGCGGTCTTCGGCCGCGCCGGGCGCGCGATCGCCGGTGTCGTATCGGTGATGCCCGAAGGCCTGCGCAAGACGCTTGGTCTCGCGGGCGGTTCGAGCGCCGGGGCCGTCGAGATGGCACCGGCGGCGGCGATGCCCGCCGCGCGCACGCTCTCGGCCGCGCGGGGTATCGCGGGCGGCCAACAGACGGTCGATGGCCAGATCGTCGTGCGCCTGGAAGGCCCCGGTGCCGAGAACGCGCGCGTCGAGCGCATGGCCGCGCGCGGACCGCTCGATCTCGGCCTCGATCTCGGACCCACCATGGTGGCGCCGTGAGCTGGCTCGACGACATGAAGATCGCCGATGCGACATTGACGGAAGGCCCCGACCGTCTGTCGATCGTGATCCGGCTCGAATGCCGGGGCGGGCGCGTCGATCTCTCGATGGGAAATCTGCCCGCCGGCGAGATCGAGCGGCGGGCGATGGACCGTATCGTCGATCGGATCAACGGCGTCGGCGAAGCGCCCGTCGCCAAGCTCGATCTTCGCCGCCGCCCGGACAATGGGCTGCTGGCGAGGGCCGTGCTCTTGGGAATGATCCTCGGCGCGGGGCTCCGCTCGTGGCTCGACGCGGTGACGCGATGACCTCGTCGCTCGCTTCGTCTCTCAAGCAAGGCTCGTTCCGGGGCGTCGTGTTCGATTGCGCGATCGACTTGGACGAAGAACTCGGCCGGCGCTACGCCGTGCATGAATATCCGCAACGCGACGAAGCCTTCGCCGAAGACCTTGGGAAGAAGAACGCCCCCTTCACGATCACGGCCAAGATCGTCGGGCCCGACTGGCTCGAACGGTCCGAGCGGTTGCGCCAGGCCGTCGAAGAGCCGGGCCCGGGCGAGCTCGTCCATCCCTGGCACGGCGTGCGCCGTGTGGTCTGTCTCGGTCCGAAGCGCTCCTATTCGGCGGGCGAGACCGGGGCGGCGAAGTTCACCCTCAGCTTCATGGATGCGGGTGCGAACCTGCATCCCTCGGCGACCGCCGACACGGGCATGCGCGCGCGCGAGTCGGCCGACGCGACGATCGGGCCCGCGCGGATCGATTTCGCGCGCCGCGTCGAAACCCGCCGCCAAAGTTCGGTCGTGCGCGAGCGCTTGCGCACCTCGCTGGATGGGCTACGCCGCGACGCGGCACGGGGCCTGGCACCCGCGTTCGGCGACACGGGCGGCGACGGGAACCTGGACATCGCGCGCGACGTGTTCGGCATGGGCGACGATGCGCTTGGCTTCGCCGAGGGCGCCACGTCGGGCGTGCGCTATGCCGGGCGCGGCGGTCTTGCGGGGGCGGCGTCGCTGCTGATGGGCGGGTATTCGGACCTGGTCGACGCGCCGTCGTCGCTGGCGTCGCGCACGATGTCGCTCGCACGATTGCTCGCCTTCGGCCATGCCGACCCGGCGCGCGGCACCCGCGCGGTGCGCGGCTGGAACGAGTCCGGGGCTTCGTATCGCAGCTGGTCGCAAGGGAACGATATCGCCTGGACCGGCGAGTCCTGGGCCGTCGCACCCACGCCTTCGCGCGCCGCGTCGGTCAACAACGAGATCGCGTTGGGCGAGCTCATGGACCGCGCCGCGTTGTCGGCCGAGGTCGCGCGCTCGACCGATCGCGACTTCGCGAGCCGCGAGGAAGCGCTCGCCTATCGCGCCGATCTCGACGCGCGGCTTGCGTCGGCCGCCACGCGCGCGGCCGATCTGGGCGACGACGACAGCCACCGCGCCATGATCGATTTGCGCGCTGACTCGTCGGCACACCTGGCGGAGAAAGCCGGCACACTCGCGCGCGCGGCCGAGTACGTGCCGCCGGCCACGCGGCCGTCGCTGGTCGTGGCGTGGCAAGTCTATGGCGACGATCCCGACAAAGTCGTCGAGCGCGCGTCGGAAGTATCCGCGCGCAACGGCTTCCGCCATCCCGGCTTCGTGCGCGGCGGCCGGCCGGTCGAGGTGCTGCTCGATGGCTGAGCTTGCGTCCCAAAACATGCCCGAGTTCCCCAAGCTGACGATGACCAGCGGCGGGACCGTCTATGGCGGCTGGAAGTCCGCCACGATCCGCACGTCGATCGAGAACCTCGCCGGCGGCTTCCAGATCGAAGCGAGTCAGCGCTGGCCGGGCGGTGCGAGCCGCCTGATGCCCGGCGATCGGGTCACGGTCGCGATCGGCGGCGAAGCCGTGATCGCCGGGCATATCGACGCGATCGACGTGAAGTACGACGCCAAGACCCATGACGTGACGATCGCGGGCCGCGACCGCACGGGCGATCTGGTCGATTGCTCGGCCGCCAACGAACCCGGCGAATGGCAAGGGGTCAAGCTCGGCACGATCGCGCGCGCGCTCTGCCGGCCCTTCGGCGTCGATGTGACGATCGACGGCGACGAAGGACCCGCCTTCGACTTCTTCCGGCTGACCGAAGGCGAGACGGCCGGCGCCGCGCTCGAACGCCTGTGCCGCCATCGCGGGCTGTTGCGCGTGGCGGACGCCAAAGGCGGCTTGCTGTTGACGCGCGCGGGCACGGCGCGCGCGCCGGCGGCGATCAAGCTCGGCGTCAACGTCTTGGCCGCGTCGCTCCGCCTCGACGACAGCCAGCGGCATTCGGTCTACACGGTCAAGGGCCAGGCACCGCAAGCCGATCTGCAAGCGGCCTCGCAGACCGTCTCGCCGGTCGCGCGCGTGACCGACAAGGGCGTGTCGCGCCATCGCCCGCTGATCGTGATCGCCGAAGAGCCCGGCGACGAAGCGCAATACGCCGTGCGCGCGACGTGGGAAGCGAATATGCGTTTCGGCAAGGCGCGGCGCGGCAGCTACACGCTGGCCGGCTGGACGGCCAATGGCAAGCTCTGGCGGCCCAACGCATTGGTGCGGATCGACGATGAATTCGCGGGCCTCGCCGAAGGGCTGCTGATCGTCGGGGTGGACTACACCCTCGACGAGCGCGGGAGCCGCACCGCACTGCACGTCGCGCGCGCGGCCGCGTTCGATCTGCGGCCGATGCCCGACCCCAAGCGCCAGGTGACGCTATGAGCGTGATCGGGGCTTTGCATGCCCGCGTGTCGGCGATGATCGGAAGATGCCTGTTGCGCGCGATCGCCAGCGAAGCGGGCGGGTTCCGCCGCGTGCGCGTGCAGACCCGCGCGGGTTCGTTGCGCGACGGGGTCGAACAGTTCGAGCCCTATGGGCTTTCGGCGGCGCCCCATCCTTCCGACGATCCGCAAGGCGTCGTCGCCGAACTGGGCGGCATGTCGGGCCTGCCCGTCGTCGTCGTCGTGCATTGCGCGGGCCCGAGGCCGCGCGATCTCGAACCCGGCGAGGTCGCGCTCTATTCGCGCTTCGGCCAGCTCATCAAGATGGACGCCGATGGCAACGTGACGCTCACGGCGCCCGGCAAGATCGAGATCGCAGCACTTGGCGAGGCGCGTCTGCGATCGGCCACGCGCACCGTGGTCGAGTGCAACGGCCACGGCTCCGCGATCCTGCCCGACAAGGTCGATGCGTGGACGATCGGCGCCGTCGCCGGATCGTCGAACCCCATCGCCGCCCCGAGGCTCCCCTGATGGATATCGCGATCGCATTCGACGGAGAGACGCTGACGAGCGACTGGCTCGTCGCCAACGGCGATCTCTCGACCGATCGCGGCCTCGCCTCGGCCGTGATCGTGTCGCTGTTCTCCGACGCGCGCGCACTTCCCGGCGATCGCTTGCCCGAGGAGCCCGCGCCGCCGTGGGACCAGGTCGGGCAACGCGCGCCGTTTGCGAACCGCCGCGGCTTCTGGGGCGATGCGATCAAGCCGCCCCAGGTGGCGGCGGGTGCCCGCCACGTCACGGGCTCGCGGCTGTGGCTGCTGGAGCGCGAGAAGATCCTGCCCGAGACGCTGGCGCGCGCGGAAGCCTATGCGCGCGAAGCGCTCGCTTGGCTGCTCGACGACGGGGTCGCGCGCCGGATCGACGTGGCCGCGTCGGTCGTGCGCGGCGATTGGCTGGCGCTGCACGTGCGCATCTGGCAGCCTGGCGGTCTCGCCTTCCAGAAAATCTGGGAACTCCCGCGCGCCGCGAGGGCCGGCTGATGCCCATGCTCCGCCCCTCTTTGTCCGCCCTGGTCGCGCGCGCGGAAGCCGATCTCGCCGCCGCCCTGCCGGAGTCCGAAGGCCGCCTGCGCCATGGCGTGTTGCCGGCACTGATCCGCGCGCATGCGGGGGCCGCGTTCGGCCTCTATGGCTATATCGACGACGCCAAGCTCGATCTCTTGCCCGATACGGCGCGCGGCGCCTGGCTCGTGCGGGCCGGGTCGCTGTGGGGCGTGGCGCGCAAACCGGAATCGTCCGCGAGCGGCACGGTGACGGCGACGGGGACCAACGGTGCGGTCATCCCCGCCGCGACGGCTTTGGTGCGCGCGGACGGGGCGATCTATCGCACGCTGGCCGAAGCGATCGTCGCGGGTGGTACGGCCGCCTTGAGCGTTAATGCCGACATCGCCGGGACAAGTGGTAACGCAACGGCCGCAACCAAGCTGCGCTTCCTGTCGCCGATCGCCGGGATCGCCGGCGAAGCGATCGTGGCGGCCCCCGGTCTTGCGGGCGGTGCGGACCCCGAGGCCGAAGACGCGTGGCGTGCGCGCATCCTCGCGCGCATCCAGAACCCGCCCCAGGGCGGGGCGCAAGCGGACTACGTCACCTGGGCGCGCGAGGTGCCGGGCGTGACGCGCGCCTGGGTCTATCCGGGCGAACTCGGACTCGGCACCGTCACGGTGCGTTTCGCGACCGACGGCGAAGCCGGCCCCATTCCGGCCCCGGCCAAGGTGATCGAGGTCGCTTCCTACATCGCCGAGCGCCGCCCGGTGACCGCGCAAGTCACGGTCGTCGCACCCATCGCGTTGCCGATCGCATTCCAGATCGCCGTCGTGCCTTCGACGGCCGAGGTCAAAGCCAAGGTCGAAGCCGAATTGCGCGATCTGATCGCGCGCGACGCCGTGCCCGGCGGCACGATCCTGCTGAGCCGCATGCGCGAAGCGATTTCGGTCGCCGCCGGCGAGACGGACAACACGCTCGTTGCGCCATCGGCGAGCGTCGTCGCATCGATCGGTCAGCTCGCCACCTTCGGCGGGATCGTGTGGAGCTGAGCATGACCCAATTCGCCACCCACGCCGAGTACCGCGACCAGCTCGTCGTCCTGTTGCCGCCCGGGCCCGCTTGGACGGTCGAGCCGGGCTCGACGCGCCATCGCGCGCTCGAAGCGCTCGCGGCCGAGTTCGCGCGGATCGACGCGCGCATGGGCGACCTGCTCGAGGAGAGCGATCCGCGCACGACGCTCGAACTCCTGCCCGAGTGGGAGCGCGTCGCCGGACTGCCCGATCCATGCGCCGGTCAAGCGACGACGATCGCCGAGCGGCGCGCGCGCCTGGTCCGCGCGCTCACCGCGCGCGGCGGGCAATCCCGCGCGTACTTCATCGGCGTGGCGGCGGCACTCGGTTTCGCGGTGACGATCGAGGAGTTTTTCCCGTTCGTCTGCGTCTCCGACTGCGACGATTCGCTAAACCCCGACCCGTGGCGCTTCGTCTGGCGCGTGCGCGCGCCCGAAACGACCGTCTGGCCCTTCACCGTCGGGTCCGGGTGCGACGAGCCGCTCGCGAGTTGGGGGAACGCGGTTCTGGAATGCGTGATCTGGTGTCTCGCGCCCGCGCATACCCAAGTCCTTTTCGCTTACGGGAGCAGCTGATGGACCGCATCGATAGCGCCACCAAACACGCCGACAAATTCGGCGCGGGCAAGCACGGGTTCCGCGACGGCGTGGCCGGCACCGGCACGCTGGCGACGGCGTTGAACGAGAAATGGTTCAACAACATGCAGGAAGAGGTGCTCGGGCCGATCGAGGCGGCCGGCCTCGCACCCGACGCCGCGAAGCGCGATCAGCTGCTGACGGCCCTTCGCCGCATGGGCGGTACGGTCGGCATCGTCGCGTTCAACGTCGATACGTCGGTGGGCGACGCGCAATGGGGCAATCTCTTCGTCTATGGCGGGCCGGGCGGCCACGTGCTGAGCTGGGACAACGTCTCCAAGACCGGGCTGAACTTCTCGGTGTTCAACATGGGCACGGGCAACCTCACGCTCGATCCCACCGGCACGCAGACCATCGACGGCGCGGCGACGCTGGTGTTGGCACCCGGACAGTCGATCCAGGTGCGGCGCTTTTCCGACGCGGCGGCGTTGGTCGTCGCCGCTCGCGGCTATGGCGGCGTCTCGGGCAACGTCGCCTATCTCGACGCGGTCCAGGCTTTCACGCGCGCGCAGCGTTACGCGCCCGCGACCCTCAGCGACGCGGCCAACATCGACTGGAACCTCGACACGCAGCCGATGGCGCGCGTCACGTTGGCGGGCAATCGGACGCTCAACGCGCCGTCGAATCAGCGCGACGGCGGCATGTTCGTCGTCGGCGTGAACCAAGACGCGACCGGCGGGCGCACGCTGGCCTGGAACGCGGCCTACGATTTCGGGATCGAGGGCACGCCGATCCTGCCCTCGGCTGCGAACAAGGTCGCCATCTTCACGTTCCTGTCGAACGGCGTTTCGATGCGGTGCGTCGGCCGCTGGAGCAATTGAGCGATGCTCCCGATCATTCCCTTCGGTGCGGAGATCTACACGATCCCCTTCGCTGCGCGCCTGCGCGGAGCGAACAGCGCAAGTTTCTCGAAGACCAATGTCGCCGTACCGACGAACGAGCGCATATTCACGATCGTACTGCACGTCAAACGTGGAGCGCTCGGAACAGCCAGCTTCCAGACCCTGTTGGGCGGCCATCACGCGGGCACGATCGACACGCTCGGCTTCGGCGCCGGCACGAACAACGGCGGCGACTTCTTGCAGATGCGCGAGAACGGGAGCGGCGCTTATAATCTGCTGTCGTCGGCGGCATTTCGCGATCCGACGGCGCATCATCAGATCGTCATCGGCGTCGATACGACCCAAGCGACCGCGTCGGAGCGCGTGCATTTTTGGATCGACGGCGTGCGGTTGACCGGATTCTCGTCGGCCGTTTATCCGGCCCTGAATGCGCTGATCGATTGGAACCGCGCCTCGGCCATTTGGACGATCGGGCAGCGGCACATTGGCTCGGGCCAGTGGTTTTACGACGGGCTGATTTCCGATCTGCGCTTGATCGATGGACAACGCCTGCCGGCCTCGACGTTCGGGTTTCCCGCACAAAGCGGCGCCTGGCGCCCTCGGCGTTACTTGGGGCTCTACGGTGCCAACGGCGGGTGGTGGCGCTTCGCCGACGCCTCGGCCGCGACGCCGGCCGCGTTCGGCGCGGACTCCTCTAGCAACGGCAACCATCTGACGCCGTCGAACGTCAGCGTGACCGCCGGCCCGACGTTCGATCAGTCGCGCGACACACCTTCGATCAATCACGCGACGCTGAGCCCGCTGGGTCCGGGTGCCGCGGGCTTGAGTAACGCCAACCTGAGCGTCGCGGGGCCGACCGGCCAGATGCGCGGCACGATCGGCGTCGCGTCGGGCGCGTGGGTTGTCGAAGGGCAAATCGTCGGGTTTCCCGACTCCGCGAACTCGACCGGGTTCGGCATCCGCTCGGATGGCGGCGAAACCCGCTACATCCGCTCCCGCTCGGCCGATTTCGCCTGCAGGGTCTCGGCGGCCGGCGAAACGACGGGCCTCGCGTTTTGGTCCACGAACGATATCGCGCGGATCGAGTTCGACATCGACGGCAATCGATGCGCCATCTACCGAAATGGCGCGCTCGTGCAGGAGTCGTTGGCCGCCGGCCTGTCCGGGCAACGCTGGTGGCCGGACATTCAAGCCGCCACCGCCGGCGCCTGGCACTTGAACTTCGGCGCCCGGCCTTGGTCGCACGCACCGAGCGCGGGCTATCGCGGCCTGTCGAGCCTGGAGCTCGCCGGCGGCCCGGGCCTGCTGTCCGGGGCTTTCACCGGCAACGCCTCGGCCGACGGGCCGGTGATTTGGACCGGGCATGCGGCGGCCACGCTGACGATCAACGGCAACGCCGTCATCTGGGGCACGCACGCCGATCGCCTGGCCGGCGGGTTCAAGCTCCGCACGGCTTCGTCGAGCTACAACGCGAGCGGCACCAACAACTGGACGGCCACGCAAGGCGTGCCGTTCGCGAGCGCGGCTCGCGTGCCGGGCAACGCGCAGATGAACTGAGGAGGATGAGATGAGCCGCTTCAAATTTCCCGACGGTCAGACGGTGCGCGTTGGCCAGGCCTATTCGCGCGACGGCGTCAACTACCCGGCCGACTGGCTCGGCGCGCTGACCGAGCAAGAGCGCTTGGCGCTCGGACTCGAGATCGTGCCCGAGCCGCCGGCGCACGACCCGCGCTTCGCCAG
This sequence comes from Tagaea sp., assembly GCA_023653245.1. The sequence continues at coordinate 4,011 of JAMNXK010000004.1, read as the reverse complement.
CGTGACCGAGACGGCGCCCGGCGTTTACGAAACCACGCCCGTGCCGATCGCCCAGGCGAAGGCCGCGCGTGTGACCGAGGTGAAGGCGTTGCGCTGGCAGAAGGAGGTCGCGGGGCTGGTCTATTTGGGCGTCAAGGTCGCGACCGACGAGATCAGCCAGGCCAAGCTCGGCAACACGGTGCTGCTGTCGCAATACGCGCCGGAGCCCTTCGCCATTCAATGGTCGGGGATCGACGGCACGCTGACGCTCGACAAGCCCCAGCTGATCGCGATGGGCGTGGCCGTCGGCACGCAAGTGCAGGCGCTGTTCGCGGTTCAACGCGCGAAGATCGAAGCGATCGAGGCGCTGACGACGGTCGCAGGCGTCGTCGCCTACGACGTGACCGCCGGCTGGCCCGCGTGAGCGTCGCCGCACGCAAACAGGATTCCAATATCCCCGCCCGAAAGGCGGGGGCCGGGGTGTTGACGCACCCCGAACCGCGCGATCGCCCGCGCACGACCACCCTCGGCCGCCGAGCGGCCGTCCCGCCACCTCCGGACGGAGGCGGGTTCAATCGTAGGGCGATTCGGTGCGCGCGACGACGAACATCCGATGCCGGTGCGGCGCGCTGCTCGCGCGCGCATCCGGCGACTACGTCATCGAGATCAAGTGCCGCCGTTGCGGCACGCTGGTCCGAACCGAGAGGGCCCCGAGCCCCCAACAAGAACGCCCTGGAGCGTCCGAACCGCCGCGCGCGATCGAGAGATCGACGCGGTAGAGGAGACGCGATGAATGGCGTGGCTTTATGTGCCGGTGCCGGGGGCCTCGAACTCGGATTGCATCTGGCGGAGCCTTCGTACCGCACGGTCTGTTTCGTCGAGCGCGATCCCTTCGCCGTCGAAGTCTTGCGCGCCCGCATGCAAGACGGCGGGCTCGACGACGCGGCGATCTGGGACGACGTCAAGAGTTTCGACGCGAAGCCGTGGCGCGGGCGCGTGGATATCCTCACTGCCGGTTACCCGTGCCAGCCCTTCTCCATGGCCGGGCCGCGACGCGGGCACGAAGACCCGCGCCATCTCTGGCCCGCGATCGCCAAGATCGTCGAAGCGATGCGCCCGAGGCGCGTTTTCGTCGAGAACGTCGCGGGCCATCTGTCCCTCGGTTTCGAAGTCGTCTGCCGGGACCTTCAAGGACTGGGTTTCCGGGTTGCAGCGGGACTGTTCTCGGGCCTCGAAACGGGCGCGAGCACGGCGCGGGCGCGGGTTTTCGCTTTGGCCGACGCCGACGGCGACCAGGAATGGGAATCACTTGCTCATCCGGCTGGACCGCAACGGCCTCAAGTTCAAGCCCATGCCCGGCGAGTGGCAGACGATGTCGATCTCGGGGGCCGCCCTCGCGTGGGTCGCCGTGCGCGCGATCGTGCGCGCGGCCGGGGGCCCGCGCCGCGCGCTGGTCTCTACCCGCCCGGTCCTGGTGAAATGCTGGCCTGGGAAGCATGGCTCAAACTACGGCCTGGTCGTGAACCCGCGGTTCCTGGAGGCGACGATGGGCTGGCCCGATGGATGGACCGCGCCAGGCTCTGCGGCAACGGCGTCATGCCGCTGGTCGCGGCGTATGCGTACGGCACTCTCGACGCTGCTCTCGCGGCCGATCGGGCGCGCGCGTTGACGGACGGGGCGGTCGCGGCGATAGTGCGTTCCGGTTGTCCCGCTAAGACGGAGAATCGCCCGTGAAAACCGCCGCGCGCATGGCAGCCCTCTACGCTTTGGTCTTCGGTGTGTTCCTCGCCGTCGTCGCGATCGGCGGCGCGCGGCCCGCCGCCGCATGCGACATGACGGCGGGGGCGGCCGTCGCGCGCGAGACCCAGTCGGCCGTCAATACGATGATCGACACTCACCGCACGCAGTGCCGGCCGGCCGGGGACGGGGGCAAGTGCTCGATCATTTGCATGGCCGAAACGCGGGTGGCGAATATGGAAGGCTGGACGCTGGTCACGGGCGTGTTCGCGGGCCGGTCGGCGCGGGAGCGCGGGCTCGACAAGTTCAGCTATGTCGGCCTGATGGATCGTGGCCTGGGCGAGGCGCGGAAGTATCTGCGGATCGACCTCGCCGCCGCGTCCTCGATCCAGCAGCGCATGGCGGCCGATCGGCTCGACTTACCGGGCGGCCTGCGGGAGATCAAGGCGGCGACCACGACCGTCGAACTGCCCCCGCGATGAGCCCACATGCGGTTGGGCGCGGCCCGTGGCGTGAGGCGTGCCTCGGTCCGTCCTCCCGAACCCTCGGGGCCGCGCCCGCGAGCGTTAAAAACCGGCCCCTCGACCCTGCCGGACCGGCTATTTGGCAAATTCCAAACCGGGTGTCCCAAAATGCCAAACCGGGTGTCCGGCTACAAACGTAGCGTCATGAAAGGTCTCGATCGAACGACAAAATTGCCCGACGGCGAAGCCGTCGCGCAATTCGGCCTGGGCACCTGGCGCATGGGCGAGTCCAAGGCCAAGGCGGCGGCGGAACTCGCCGCCTTGCGCGCCGGTCTCGACAAGGGCGTGCGCCTGATCGACACGGCCGAAATGTATGGCGAGGGCGGGGCCGAGGAGATCCTCGGCCAAGCGCTCGCCGGACGGCGCGACGAGGTCTTCGTCGTCTCCAAGGTCTATCCGCACAACGCCAGCCGCCGGGGCGTCGCCGAAGCCTGCGCAAGGTCGCTCAAGCGCCTCAAGACCGACCGAATCGATCTCTATCTCTTGCACTGGCGCGGCAACCATCCGCTGGCCGAGACGGTCGCCGGGTTCGAAGCGCTCAAGAAGGCCGGGCAAATTCGCCATTGGGGCGTGTCGAATTTCGACACGCCCGATATGGACGATCTGATCGCGGCGGGCGGCGACGCCTGTGCGGCCAATCAGGTGCTCTACAATCTCGGCCGGCGGAGTTTGGAGACGGGCCTGCTCGATTGGTGCCGCAAGCGGCGTGTGCCCATCATGGCCTATTCGCCGCTCGAACAAGGGCGGCTGCCGAAATCGCCCGCTCTCGCCAAGATCGCGGCGGCGAAAGGGGCGTCGCCAGCACAGATCATGCTCGCCTGGGCCGCGCGCTTCCCCGACGTGATGGTCATCCCCAAGGCGACGAACCCGGCGCATCTCGCCGAGAACATCGCGGCGATGGACGTCGTCCTGAGCGACGCCGACATCGCGGCGCTCGACGCGGCGCATCCAGCGCCCAAACGCGCCACGGCGCTGGATATGCTGTGAACGCGCGTCAGCGTCCGGCGGCGACCAATGCGTAAGGCACGCTCGTACCGTCGGCGAAGCGGATCAGCGCGTCGCCCGCGCCGCCCGGCCCGGCGACGATCTTCACGCCGCCCGAGCCGTCCTTGAGCGAGACGTCGATCGCGACGGCGCGGCCCTCGCGATCGCGTTCGACCTTGATCTCGACATCCGACGTGCGGATGTCCGAGAACTCGACCTTGACGTCCGCACCCGCGCGGATCGTGTCCGTGCCGTCGCCGCGCCGGTAGAGCGCGGTGGCCCGCGCGAGCGTCAGCCGGTCGTTGCCCGCGCCGCCCGTCACCTGTCGGGTATCCTGCGCGTCTATCGTATCGTCGCCGGCGCCGGTCTCGATCCGGACGGAGCCGGTCGCCACGACTTTGTCGTCGCCCGATCCGGTCTTGATGAATGCGACGTCCATCGCCTCGATCGTGTTCTTGCCGCCGCCGGCGTCGAGCGAGCGCGCGCCGGAGATCGCGATCGTGTCGTTCCCGGAACCTGCTTTGACGCGGTAAACCTCGGCCAGCGCCATCGTGTTGTTCCCGTCGCCCGCATCCAGCCAGCCGACTTTGGCGGCGGAAATGCGGTCGTCCCCGTGGCCGGACTCGATGCTTGCCGCGCTCGACGCCGTCACGACGTTCCGGCCGTCGCCGACGCGGATATGTCCGACGGCGGTCGCGTTGACCACGTCGTCGCCGGACTCGGCGTAGATGTGACCCGCGCCATTGGCATCGAGGACGTTGTTTCCGCTGCCGAGATAAATGTGCCC